>CAIVTL010000401.1 GCA_903908785.1 Caldifarciminota bacterium
CTATCACGGTTACGGTCCGGCCGACGAGGTTCGCGCAGTAGACCTTGTCGTCCCGGCAGTCGTAGCAGAGCGCGTACGGTCGGCGGTCGGTGCCGACTGCAGCAATCACGCGGTTGCCGGCAGCGTCAATGATGGTCACGCTGTCGGCGAGATAGTCCGCGGCATAGACCTTGTTCTCGCGCGAGTTGCAGCAGAGCGCGAAGACCTTCGGCCCGGCCGGGATTCGGGCTATCTTCTCGTTTGTCGCGCCGTCAATCGCAACAATGCAGCCGCCGCTCTCGGCGCCGACATAGACAGTATTGTTGATGGAGTCGTACGCAAAGCACCGCGGGTTCGCCAGCCCGCCGAGCGAATCTCGCAGGTCGATTAGCGTCTCAAACCACTGGCCTGCCCCCACCGCGCACAGCAAGCAACAGATGGTAAACAGGACGAACTTGGGCTTCAAGTCGCTCTCCTACTGCTGGATGATGACCTTCCGTACGGCTTGGGTCCGGGCCTCACGCACAAAGTAGAGACCGGGCGCGAGCCCGCGCACAATATTCGCGCCGGACTCCAGGTCCAGTACCCTGCGTCCCATCGCGTCCAGTAGCTCGTTCCTCGCCTCTCGCTTCTCGCTTATCGCTTCTCGCAGCAATAGAACGCCGCGGACAATCGTGGCGGCCGGCAGTTGGCCGCGTGGCGCTGACTCTCGGCCCTCAAAGACTCCGACATCACCCATAACAAGGAACCGGCAACTCATCGTGTCGTTGGCAGGCACCATGTCACCGGCCATGTAGGTGCTGCACCGGAAGGTCCAGAACCCCGAGGTACGCAGCGTGCACGGCGGGAATGCGCTTATCTGGATGCTGCCGCCGGACGCAAGACTCGCCACCGTCACCCTGTGGGCATACACTGGCGCGCCGGTTGAGTCGAAGAGAATGGACCACGCCTCGAAACTAGTTGCCGTCCGCGTGCCGAAGTTCCTCCACGTCGCCTTGGGCACTACTACCGTGTCCTTCGGGCACGTGTCCCCCGGTGTCGGAATCGAGAGATGCGTCACGCCCACGTCTTTGACGCCGACGATGACCGAACCGGCCTTCTTGTCGTTCGCCGGGTTCCCGTCGCCGGCGAGTTCGGTCGAGCACGAGACGACGACCGCGCCCCGCGCGCCTGCGGTCCAACTGGTGAACTCCACGAGTCGGGCCGCACCCGGCAGGTGGCCATCCACCGTTGCGCTGTCCCGGAATGCGCCGATGCGCAATCGGATTTTGTACGACGACGCAGTCTGGTCGCCATAGTTGTACACGGAGCAGGCAGGCGTCACGGAAACGCCGGAGTCAATCGAGCCAATCGGCGCAATCATTTTGCTCACGCCCACGTCCAGCGTGTCGGGAAGGAAAATCGCCGGCGCCGGCAGCCGGCCGAGGACAGCGGATACGAGACAACAGACAGCGAACAGGACAGGCTTAGAATTCACGATACCTCCTGCAGCCTCACAGACTGTCTACGTCAATACTGCAGCAACAGGAGCGGGAAGTCAAGAACGACGCCCGCGCGGAGCGCGGGAAATCCCAAACTCCAAATCCCAAATCTCAAACCCCGAGCCCGAATCCGGTCCATCTGCTTAATCTGCGGATAGTCCCCTCCTGACCTTTGCGGTCCTGGCGGTTGATTCTGTCGTCAGCTCTTGAATCGCGCTTCCGCCTTGACCCGCCGGGCCCGGCTTCTAGAATCTCTGCCGATGCGTATCGGCGAGTTTGAGCTGTTCAGCCTGTCCGACGGGTTCTTTGGACTCGACGGCGGGGCAATGTTCGGGGTCGTGCCCAAGCCCCTGTGGGAGCGGACGAACCCGCCGGATGAGCGCAATCGGATTCGGCTGGCACTGCGGCCCCGCTGGTCGTAGCCGGAGATGAAAGATTGCTGATTGACACCGGCATCGGCGACAAGTTGGACGCGAAGAACGCCGATATCTACCGCATCGAGCACACCGACAACATCGAGTCTTCGCTCGCCCGCGCCGGGTTCAGGCCTGAAGACATTACTAAGGTCGTACTTACC
>CAIVTL010000402.1 GCA_903908785.1 Caldifarciminota bacterium
CAGGCAGTCCCGGCAGTGTCCGACCGTCGGAGTTGCGCGCGTACCGGGCACACGACCAGAGCGGGGGCCATGTGGCCCCCGCTCGGTTTGAAAGGAGTGAGCTAGCCGATGCGCTCGACCCGCCAGTCATCGCCGAGCCAGAGCAGGTTGAGCTGGACGCCCATGTCCCACGACAGAACCGTTGCCGCGGCCACACGGAGCTGACGGAGCTGGGTCTCCTTGTCGACCGGATTCCCGGCACAGTCGGCATGCGCGACAACGGCGACCCGGGTCGAGCCGTGCTTCGTGACCGAGATGCTCAGACGGCGTTTGATGGACTCAAGCGCGGCAGCGTCGGTCGCCGCAGCGAGAATCCGCACCGGGCCGGGTTCGGTGATGGTGTCGACGTAGTCGACCTGATGTTCTCGCTTCATCCATTCGATAGCAGGCAACTGGGTCCTGCCGTCCATGCAGTTGATGGCGGTGGCGAACCGGGCGGTGCTCATGACGAGCTATCCCGGCAGGCGGGGCGTGAGGTTGAAGTAGTCCGCGGGCCTCAGTGCGGGCCGGCCTTGGGGCCGACACTCGCCGTTCTTCGGGTTGGTGTCGTACCGGCCGTGCTTGCCTTGAGCGATGGCCTCGAGGCAGTCGCAGAGCGCGTCCACGTCGGTCTTGTCGTTGTAGAGCCCGAATGAAACGCGCAGTACCCCGGGCAGGCAGGCAATGTCGCCGGCGCGGACTCTATCTCCCATCTTTTCGGCGTCGCGGTCGGGGATGCCCATGAGGGCGAAGACGTAGGGATGGGCACAGAAGAGGCCGCAACGCGCGCCGACCCCGGCTTCGTAGGCGAGCACCGCCGCCACCAGCTGGTCGGGTTTTCCGTCCAGGCTGAAGGCGATGACCCCGATTCGGTCCTCCAAGTCATCGGCTTTGGTGTTGCCGTAGATCTTGACGCCGGGCACGCGGCCGATGCGGGTGAGCGCGTACTCTGTCAGTTCGGCCTCGTGTCTTGTGATTGCGTCCCAGCCCGCGGCTTCAAGCAGGTTGACGGCTGCGGCCATGGCAACCGTGCCGACCACCGCCGGGGTGCCGGCCTCTTCCCGGCTGGGCAGGCCGCGCCAGACTATGGAGTTGAGGGTGACAAGGTCGACGACTCCGCCGCCGATGAGGGCAGGTTCGGGGGCGTGGAGGACGGACTTGTTGCCGGCGAGGATGCCGATGCCGTACGGCGCGTAGGTCTTGTGCCCGCTGAACGCGATGAAGTCGAGGTGTTCAGGGTCGTCGGGCTTGCGCATGTTGATTGGCCGGTGCGGGGCAATCTGGGCTCCGTCGATGACGATGCGGGCCCCGGCTTCGTGCGCGAGCCGTGCGAGATGGTGGATGGGGTTGACCCAGCCGGAAACGTTCGACGCGCCGGTGACGGCCACGAGCGCGACCTTGCCGCGGAGTTCCTTCAGCTTGGCCGCGAAGTCGTCGAGGTCGAGCGAACCGTCCGGGTTGAGCCCGGCGTGGACCACGCGAGCGTGGCGGCGCCAGGGCAGGTCGTTGGAATGGTGTTCCATCAGGGTGGTGAGCACGAACGAGTCCGGCTTGAACGGGAACAGCATGGCCAGCCGGTTGAGGGATTCGGTCGTGTTGCGGGTAACGATGACGGTGTCGGTTGCCGGGTCGGCCCCGAGGAACCGGCCGATGGTATTGCGCGACTCTTCGTACGCCCAGGAGGCGACCTGGCTCTTGAACCCAGTGCCGCGGGCAACGTTGGAGTAGTACCGCATGAACTCGTCCACCTTCTCGACTACCGGCTGGAACGTCGGAGTGCTCGACGCGTTGTCGAGGTTCACGTATGGGCGCGTGCCGCCGGAAAGCAGCGGG
>CAIVTL010000403.1 GCA_903908785.1 Caldifarciminota bacterium
CTGATACGCAGGAAATTGGGGTGTCCCGACTTCTTGACCCGACTGCTTGACCGGATTCTAACAGGTGACTGCGGGCTGTTGAAAAAGCGTCTAGGGGCTCGCCGTTGACCAAACGGACAGAAAGTCGCCAGTGCAAATGACGCTACTGCGGCTGTTGCGGACGGCCGTTTCCGCGCCAGGTTTCTACCTAGCTCCAAGGCGGGGTTCTTCAACAGCCCAACAGTCACTCATTAGGGCCTGTGGTTACGTCCACGTCGGCTCTGGGGCGCCGTCACTGAATTGACAGTCGAGCAAGCCCTGCTAGACTGCCTGCCGAAAGGAACTTCAGAATTATGAGGCAGACACTGGTTCTCGCAGCAATCGCCGCCGTGGCCCTGACCGGGATGAGTTGCAGCCCGGCCTCCAACGACGTTTTTCCGATGTCGGTCGGGAGCGTGTGGAAAATGGACATCCTGTTTACGTCCGTCCCGACCATTGGGTCGATCGACACGATGGAGACCGGCACGATCGTGACCACCGCGGGCGAGAAGGCGACCCTTGCCACCGGCAAAGAGGTCGTGAGTTACAGGCGTGACACGACGGTTCACCTCCGGACGCCCGACAGCACCTACACGAGCACGTCTTACGTGTATTACCGTGAGGACGGCGACTGGGTACTCGGCTACGCGAGTCTCGACGACACGACCGCCGACACGGTGATGGTAACCACCCCATCGGTCGGCAAGACATGGCACCAAGGCACCGCGACCATGGAAGTCGTCGGCCAGGAAGACGTGACGGTGCCGGCCGGGACCTACAAGGGTGCGTGGAAAGTCAAATTCAGCTTCAGCGCGGGCGGCTACATCTTTGACATGTACTACTGGTACGCCAAAGGTACAGGCCTGGTCAAGTTCTACCACGAGTGGACGTACGTGGGCTACAGCCACATTTACACCGAGGAACTTACCTCCGCGACAATCAAGTAGCTCTCGGTGAGTCCGATTCCGTTGCCCTCTCCTGTGGGAGGAAACCAGGGACACTTCCCATATTTCTTGACTCCGTGGGGCGGTGATGTATACTTCGCAATGCCACGGATAGCGCGAGTGGTCGCGGTTGGATTCCCGCATCACGTCACCCAGCGCGGCAATAACCGCTGCCCGGTGTTCTTTGATGACGACGACCGGCGGTTCTACCTCTGGACCCTGGCTCAGTACCGGCGCAAGCATGGAGTTGATATCTGGGGCTACTGCCTGATGGATAACCACATGCACGCTCTGGCGGTACCGCAGGAAGCGGACTCGCTGGCGCGGTGCTTTGCCGGCACGAACCTGGTCTACACGCAATACGTCAACCGCAAACAGAAACGGTGCGGGCGGCTCTGGCAGAGCCGGTTCTTTTCCTGCCCGGTGGACAGGGACGAGTATCTCTGGCCGGTGCTGCGGTATATCGACCGCAACCCGGTGCGAGCGAAACTGGTGAAGCGGGCCTGGGAGTATCCGTGGTCCAGCGCCCGACACAACGCCAAGGGAGAAGCGGACCCGCTGCTCAACGAACCTGACTGGCTTGCCGATGAGCTGCACCGGCAGAAGTATGGCAGCTACCTGCGTGGTGAACCCGAAGAGACATCATCCGAGATACGGCGGATGACTGCCAGCGGGCGTCCGTTAGGTGGAACCGCCTTTCGCGCACTGCTGGAGACGAGACTCGAGCGCGTGCTCGACATCCGCAAGCCCGGCCGGCCTCACGCGGGCGTTGGAAAATAGGGGAAGTGTCCCTGATTAACCCCCGGCCGGCCGAGACCCCTCCTCGGCGTCTGGGCGACAGCGCGTGTCGTCTGCGAAAAGTCCTCTCCGCTTCCCCACTTTGCCATTTCCCCTTTCTACTTCTACCTTGGCGTGTTTGGCGGTTCGACTTGTTTCCGATTGACGAGCGTCGATTGGCCGGCGGCGCAAGGCGCCGAGGTCGAGGGTGGCATAGGGTCGGGAGTCCGGCGAGCTCGCCTAGCGGCGCGGCTTCAGGAAGTCGAAGAACCGCCGTGGTTCGGACAGACTCACGACCTTCCAGGTATTCTGCTTCCGGTCCAGCACCTGAATGTTGCGACGACTGACTGTGTAGACGAACCGCGGGTCGGCATACACCGCCAGCAGCGAATCGTCAGCCGGCCCGTCCTTGCGGGTCCAGGCCTGCCGGGCACTCCCAGACGCATTGTACCGGCGGAGCCCGGCGTCGGTTGCGAACCAGAGACTGCCGCCTTCTGCCGACACGGCCTCGATTTTCCTCAGCGGCAGCGTGTCCGCCAGTTCGATCCATTTCCCGGACACCGGTTCGTACAGGAAGGCGGCACCGCGCGAGACGACAAAGAGCGAGTCACCGACGCTGGCATAACCCGTAATCGGCACGGCAGCGAAGACCCGGGTCGAATCGATGTCCGGGCGGTACACCGCGAAACGCCGGTCGGATAGAAACCATGCGCGGCTGGAGGTCGCGACAACGCGGCCATATGCGCTCTCCGGTGCGGGGAGTTCGTCAATCAGGTCGGACTCCAGGTTGTAGCGGAACGCGCCGGCGGCTGAGGCAATCCAGAGCCGGTCTTTCGAGTACACCATGTCGTTGACCGCGAACTCGGCCCGCTGCCGCCACACCCGGGTCTTCACGTCCAGGCTGAGCAGCCCGGAGTCGCCGCCGGCCCACATGTGGCTGCCGGCAAAGGCAAGACTCCGGACCCGGCCCGGAATGCGGCAGGGTTGCCAGCGGTCCCCCCGGACACTGGCCGACGCCGCACCTTTGGGCGTAATGACCCACAAGCTGTCCCCGTTCAGACCGAGAAAACCTATCGGGCTGCCCGGAACCCGTAGGGAGGTCCACACTCCGGTGTTGCGGTCGAACCGCCTGATGCCCGACGGCGTGGTGACGAATACGAACTCCGAAGCAGCGGAGTCAGACGCGCAATCCAGAATCATCGGTCGGCCTGCGACCGGCGTCTGGCTTAAGGCAAGCAGGGACAGGAGAATCAGCATGGCGTCAATTATCGGCCATCTACCGATGACCTGTCAAGCGCGAACGTGTGCCCACGTAGACGCGGCCGGCGCGCACGGATGCGGGTCGTCCTAGAATTGCCCGGTGATTCGGGTTGAGAGGGTATGGGTTGCGGTGCCGGACAGGACGAAGTTGGACTGGTAGTTGAACTGGACGTAGAGGAACTTGAGCAGGTTGACGTTGAACCCGGCGGCGGGGCGGAGGGAAATCTTCCACGGGTCGGGAGCCCAGCCCGAGTTTGAGAAGGAGTACGTGCGTTGTTCGCAGGCAACGCCGAAGCCGGCGGTGGCGTATGAGCGGGCGTTGAACCGGAACAGGGCCTCGACGTTGGGCGTGATGCTCTGCGGGTACAGAATCGTGGCCGCGCCGTAGTACTCTTCGTCAAAACCATAGGTCGTGGTCAGCCGGGTACGCAGCAGTTCGGACCACGGCATGTTCCATTCGAAGTAGACGTTGCGGCGCGTGGTCTTGGGCAGGCCCGCCGCGATTCGGCGGTTGAAGAAGGCGGTGAACATGCCGAGGCGGGCGGGTTCGTACTCGGCCCGGAGTTCGTCCTCGGTCGAGGGCTTGAGTTCGGGCAGGCCGTAGTAGGCGGTGCCGCTGTTGCTCACCGAGCGCTTGGCTCGGAGAGTGAGGCCGGAGAACGGCTGGACCTGGACCGTGCCGTAGAGAGTGCGGAGGTCATGGGCTGACGAAATGGCGAATGACGATTGCCGATTGTCGATTGGCTGGAAGAGCAGGAATGGCGGGGTGTAGGCGGAGTCGAGATTCCGGCAGTATTCGTCGAAGTTGGAGCCGGTGCCGACCGAGAAGTTGACGACCGAGAGACGCGACCACCAGCGGCCGGGCGCGACCTGGAGGTTGTTGTAGAAGTAGCTTTCGAGCGCGGCGTCCTGGCCGGCACCGAGCGGGCTTGCCGTGGACTGGAGGTTGTACGAACCGGTGTAGAATAGGCCGGGCACGACGTCGACGTTGAGCTGTCCGCGCAGTTCGTCTTCGTCGCGGGTTTTCGCGTCGTCGCTCGACAGACCGTTGTTGCGGAAGCGGACGCTACCCTGGACCGGGAACGGCAGGGCGAAGGTTGCCTCGGCGATGTATTCCAGAGAGTGGTCAAGTGGTCCAGTGGTCAAGTGGTCCAGTGTGGTGTTTTGGACTATGCCGTTTAGCTTGAGCTTGGACTTGAGGAGTGAGAACTCGTACCCGGCGTTGAGTTTGGCGCGGAGTTTGTTGCCGTCCGGCAGCCGGTCTTGAGCGACGAGCAGGGCGCCGTTCGGGTATTTCGGGTTGAGGTAGCTGAGCTTGCCGGAGACGTAGTTAGCAGTTAGGAGTGAGGAGTTAGGAAGCAAGGAGTCTGCGAGGTAGTCGCGCTGGAACGTGCCGTCGAGGCGGAGTTGCTTAAGCGGTTCGATGCCGGCGGAGACCGCGGCGGAGTGGCGCAGCAAGCCGTAGCGCCGGTCGGCCGCACCGAAGTCGTTGTAGCCGTTGGAGAAGCCCTGGTAGCGAGCCGCGGCGCTGAAGATGCGGTAGTTCCCGCTCAAGGCATAGTCCTGAGCCAGCGCTTTGTCGGTGTTCAAGGCGACCTGCGGCAGGAAGCGGAACGTTAGAGGCGAGAGGCGAGAGGCGAGAGGCGAGAGGGTCGCGGGTTGCGAGCTGGTGACGGCCCCCGAGAGATGGATGATGTTCTCGTCTTCGACGCGCGTGAACCCCGGCGCGAGCATCACGTTCTGGCCGAGCGCGATGGTCGGCTGGCCGGAGAAGAGCATGTCTTTGGTCGCCCACGTCTTCGGCCGTTCGACCGACGAGTACTGGACGTCAATCTGGCTGAAATCGGTGACCGCATCCTTCTTCAGGAAGAGCAGGATTCCTGAGGTATAGTCCATGACGTACTCGGAACCGCGGGTCATCGGCGCGCCGTCGACGATGACCGTCTCGCTGTTCTTGACGATAGGCTTGTAGGCGAGGCTGTAGAAGTTCGACTGGGAACGGTAGGTTGCACGCAGGGAGTAGAATGAGGCGGAAAGGGAGTCGGGGACAAGTGGCGAAGGGAAGCTGAGGAACCCAAGGTCGTGGTTGATGAACTCGGGGTCGACCTTGCCGTCGCGGTCGTCGTCGACGCCGAAATCGGAGAGGGCGTGGACGTTGCCGGCGGTGTCGGTAATCACGAGTTCGAATGAGCCGGGCGTGATGTCCGGGCCGAAGAAGTAGGTATTCTTGAGCGCGTTGCCGGTCACCGATTCGGACTGGAGGACCTGCGCGCCTGCGTCGGTCACGAACACGAGCACGTCCCCGGGCTTGCGCGCGGCAAGGAAATGGACGACGCCGGCCTGCCGGTCGAGGAAGTAGTCGGTGCCACGCACGAGCGGGTCGAAGTCGCCCGTGATGCCGCCGACCGTGTAACCGAGGCGGGTGCGGGCGGTGTTCGTTGCCGGGTTGCGGTCGTCGGCGAAGACAGTATCCCAAGGATAGGGGTCAGGGGTCAGGGGTCGGGGTCCAGGGACGAAAGCGGAAGGGAGGCGGAAGAAGACGCCTTTGGCATAGTTCACGTCGAGCAGTTTCACTTCTTTGTCCACCGAGCGGCCGGAGAAGAACTCGGAGCGGAGCGCGGATTCTATTCTGCCCGCCTGCACGTCGAGGCCTTGCGTCCCGCGCTTGAGGCGTGCGTTCGCGCCGAGGGTGGAAAACTGCGGAATGAGGTCGAATTCCGAATACTCAGATTTGAGCTTCCCGGCGTTGGCGCGGTGGAGCAGGTCGTTGCCGATGCCGCGATAGCCGAGGCCGTACGCGACCTGGTCCGGGTCGGAGTCGTCGTAGAAGCCGGATAAGGTGCGGCCGGACTTGTGCTGGGCCGCCAGGTTCAGGCCGATATTCTCGATGTCGGTGCGGAGAGCGGTGCTGCCCGTGAGCGTCCGCGACTCGGAGTAAGAGGCGCGGCCCGAAAGGCGGATGTCGGTGTCGGGGACGAGCCCGAGGTGCGCGCCCGCGTCGTCAATGAAGGCGAGGCGCGTTTTGCGCGCCCGGGCCGGGGTGAAGGCTTCGTGCATCCAGCGTTCGTGCTGTCGGTCGTAGTACTGGATTCCGCCCGCGCCCACCGCGTAGA
The DNA here is from genome assembly GCA_903908785.1 of Caldifarciminota bacterium. GTDB lineage: Bacteria > Hydrothermota > Tepidihabitantia > Tepidihabitantales > Tepidihabitantaceae > UBA2258. Next base: position 6,113 of record CAIVTL010000403.1, read on the forward strand.
TGAATCGTTGGTCGGCAAAGACCCGGATAAGCGTGTCGGTCACGAGTCCGTTGCTCTTGGTCCAGACCTGCCGGGTGTCTTCCTTGGTGCCGTAGGCAAACAGGCCTTCGTCGGTCGCGAAGAGCATCTCGGACCCGGTCACGAACGCATCCGACACGCGCGGCGGCAGTCCCATCAGGAGCAGCAAGTCCCAGCGGTCCGAGCCGGGGTCGTAGAGGAGTGGCTTGCCGTCGACGGCGAACAGCACCGAGTCGCCGAGTACGGAGAAGTCGCCGACCCGGATGGTGCTATACTCGGTCCAGGCCGCGGCGTCTTTGCGAAAGCCGGCGAACCGGGTGCGGCCCGCGAACCAGATGCGGCCGGTCGTGTTGATGATACGGATGTAGGAATCGGCCGGGGCCGGCATCTCGTCGATGCGGTCGAACTTCGGGTCGTAGCAGAGCACGGCGGTGGCCGCGGCGATCCAGAGCCGGTCCTTTTCGGCGAACAGGTCGAAGACCGGCGAATCGCCGCGGTGCATCCAGGTTTCTGAAAACTTGTCGAACCGCGCCAGCCCCGAGTCGCCCCCGGCCCAGACGTAGCGGTCGTCGAACGCGAGCGCGCGCGTCGTCCCGGGCAAATCGTAGGTCTGCCAGTCGCCGACCCGCACGTCGGCCGACGCGAGCCCGGAGTCGGTCGCGACCCAGAGCACGCCCGCGTCGAGCCCGAGCGCGAGCGCGTGGTTCGAGGGCAGGCCGCTGGCGGTGGTTATCCGGCTCCAGGTTTCGGAGTTCCGGTTAAAGGTGTAGATGCCGTAGTCGGTCGCGAAGAAGACGAACTCCGAGGCGTACGGGTCGGTCGCGCCGTCGAGGATTATCGGCCGGTCGCCGGCGCCCCGGGCGGTAACGGCGAGCAGGCAGAGCAGCAGCGCGGTCACTTCCTCAAGCCCGATATTGAAGGCCACGAAGCCATACGACGCGACCGACTAACCACAGATGGACACTGATGAACACAGATAGTTTTCTCGGAGGTATCTGCCCGGTTATCAGTGTTCATCGGTGGTTCATCGTATCCGTTTCGTGTCCTTCGTGCTTTCGTGGCTCCGATGTCGGTCTCAGGGTCACTTGCCGTCGGGGATGAAGCCGGAGGGAAGATCTTCCGTCGGCGTGATGCCGCAGGCACGGAGTTGCGCCTTCTCGTTCGTCTTGTACCAGCCGGTCTTCTTGCGCTCTTCGGCCATGGAGAAGACCTGGATTGCGGCCGGGCCGTCAATCGGGCAGCGCGACTCGCAGATGCCGCAGCCGACGCAGATGCGCTCGTCGATGAACGGCTTGAGCACGGCCGTGCCCGCATCGTTCGTCGTTCCTGGTTCTTCGTTCTTAGCCTGGATGGCGTTGTACTGGCAGGCCTCGTCGCAGATGAGGCAGACCCGGTCCTGCTCCCAGGCGATGCAGCGGGAGCGGTCAATCACCGCGGTGCCGATTCGGGCGTAGGTCTTCTCTTCCAGCGGCAGGTTGCGGATTGCCGAGGTGGGACAGACCTGCCCGCACATGTTGCAGTTCTTCTCGCAGCCGCCGATGCGCGGGACCAGGCGCGGAGTCCAAAGCCCGTCAAACCCGGACTCGAGGACTGCCGGCTGGAGTCCGTTGGTCGGGCAGACCTTCATGCACCGGTCGCAGTGAATGCAAGCGCCGAGGAAATCCGGTTCGGGAATCGAGCCGGGCGGGCGCAGCAGCCGGCCTTGAAGTTTCCGGTGGAGAAGGCTCTTGGCCAGCGGAACCGCGACCACGGCGCTGCCGAGCGCGAGGATTGCCTCCCGGCGACCGACATCGAGCGGCATCGGCGCGGGCTTGACGCCATAGCGGACGGCCCGTTCCGGGCATTGGTGCAGACAGGCGAGGCAGCCGATACACTCGGCCGAGTCAATGACGATCGACGATTGACGATTGGCGATTGACGAATTGGGGTTTGGGGTTTGGAGTTTGGGGTTTCCGACTGGTGCTATGGCACCAGTCGGGCAGACTCTTTCACAGAGTCCGCAGGACTTGCACTCGCCGCGGAACGAGAACTTGAGCAGGGAGAATTTGGAGAGGAACCCGAGCAGCCCGCCCAGCGGGCAGAGGTTGCGGCACCAGAACCGCGGGGCGATGAGCCCGAGGCCGAGGACGACAAGAAAGGTTATGAGTGCGAGGAAGGTTTCCGTAAACACCGCGGGCCGGACCCCGGCGACAAGGCCGCCAAACCACGTGATGACCGGGAACGCGACCAACGCGAAGGTACGTGAGAGGATGGCAAGCGGGTCAAAGAAGCCGACAAAAGAAGCGCCGAGCGCGGCCGAAACCAACAGGAAGACGAGGAGGAGGAACTTGCCCCATTTCCAGTGCGTGGCCCGCGGGCTCTTCCGTCGGAATACGGCGTCGGCGAGGTCAATAGTCGTGCCGAGCGGGCAGACCTGTCCGCAGAAGAAGCGGCCGAAGAGGAGCGTGCCGACGACGACCACCAGCGAGAGCAGGCCGGCGGCGACCAGCGTCCGCGTGGCGAGGGAGACGACGGCAAAGGCCAGCGGGTCGAAACGGAAGAAGACGTCGGTGAGGTTCGGCGCGATGCCGTAGCGGGTGCGGGCGAAAAGGACGGCGAATAGAACAAGAAAGGCGAGCTGTCTCGCCCACCTCATGAGCCGGTAGCGGCGGGGCTGGTGGGCAGTCACTCCTCAGGTCCTAAGAGCGGGTACAGGCACGGTTTTCCTTGGCGGAAAGCCGCGCCAGTCCCCTCAGACCTTCACTTCCTTTATCTGCATCCTGGCGGTGTCGATTTCACCAAGCCCGAGTTCCGACGCGGCAACGATGTATTTCACCGACTTGCCGGAGAACGACTTGTTGTACCATTGGGTGATGCCGACCGCGTAAGAATCGACCGCGACCGGGTCGGTGCCGGCGATAACGGTATCGAGCTGCACGGTCTTGCCCGGGCCGCCGGGCCCGCCGCTCGTGAGCGCGCGGGTGGCGTCGACAATCGTCAGGTCGGGCTTGATGACAGTGGCAAGGTCGGCAATCGCCTGGTGCAGGTCCATCTGGTGGAGCGCGCCCCGGTCCCAGATAAGGCCCATCAGGCCTTTCATGCCCAGACTCACGCCGGTCGCGGAATGGGACTTCGCGGTCGGCAGGTTGATGAACTTATCCGCCTCGAGCACCGCCTTGGCGACGAGCGCGGTTTTGAGTTCCTTGCCCCGCGGTATGGCGGTCGCGGCGAACTGGCGTTCCTTGGTCAGGGTGAGCAGGCTGACCTTCTCTTTGTCCGTGATGGCGGCCGTCATGCCACTCCGCTCGACGCACAAGGCCGCCTCCTGAATCGTATGGTCGAGGATTATCACCCGCGCCGCGCCGGCCGCAAGGCAGAGTTCGACGACCTGTTTCACGACGCCGGCGCTGGTGGTCGCCCCGCATTCGCTGTTGGCGGCAAACGAGAGGTTGGGTTTGACGCAGACCGTTTCCCCGGCCTTGACGAACTGCCCCATCCCTCCGAGCAGGCCGACCGCGGCCTTCACCAACTTCGAATTGGCCCCGCGCGCGACCGCGACGATGGGGCCGGTCGCCTCTTCCGGGGCAGCGGCGAACAGCGCCTTGGGCAGCATGGACGCGGCGGCGATGCCGAGTCCGGCCTTGAGAAACTCGCGTCGGTTCACCGGTCGCCTCCTGGTCGGGAACCGACATAGAAGCCACGAGGGCACGAAGGTCCGGAAACGGACAGTGTGAACCACCGATGAACACGGATAACCGGGCAGATGTCTCCGAGAAGACCATCTGTGTTCATCAGTGTCCATCTATGGTTGGTTGGTCGCGTCATCCGGTTTCGTGTTTTCGTGGCTTTCGACATCGGGATTAGGGTCCTAGTCGGTCGTGTCGCGGATGGCGGCCGACACATTGCGGGCAAAGAGTTTGGCAACGTCCTGGGCCGCGGTCGACTTGTCCATGATGTCGGCCCGCAAGTAGTAACGGGAGTCGCGGAACTCGACCCGGTACGCGAACAGGAAGCTCTCGTCGGTGCGGGCCTCCACGCCCGGGTTGTCGCCGGTCCACGGCACCTCGGTGCCGGCCGCGACCTCGGCATAGACGTTCTTCGCGTTGGTCGTGTCGCCCATGTCGAAGATGCGGAGGTCGAGCTCAACCTGCGTGCCGCCGACGTCGCCGGAATAGTTCTGGAACGCGCACTTCACGAAGTGGTTGTTCTCATAGGGCACGGCCTCGCCGTCGATAATCGCCTCAAGCTGGGTCGGAGTCTCGGCGACCTGCATGGCCGTGCTCCGGGCCCAGCCGCTGATTTCGTTGTCCCCGGGCACGAGCGTAACCACGTCTTTGGGCTCGGTCGGCACCGGCGCGGTCGAATCGGCCAGGTGCGCTACCTCGAGCGCGAAGAGCCGGGCTACGTCGAGCGCGGCGATGCTGCCGGTGTCAACATTCAACCAGACGTAGAAGTTGCTCGTGCGGAAGTCAATCGCGCAACTGAGCGAGTCCTGTTTGATTCTCGCCTCGGCGCCGGGATTGTCGCCGGTCCACGGAGTCTGCCCGGTGGCGGCGAAGGCCGCGAACACGGCCTTGGCGTGGGTCGTATCCACCATGTCCGCGACCCGAAGTTCGAGCGCGACCGACGAGCCGGCCAGCGTGCCGGCAAAGCGCTGGCGGCAGAACCCGGCAAAGCCGTTGTCCACATAGGGTTGGGTCAGGCTGTCCAGCAGGGCGGTCAGTTCGGCCGCGGTGGCCGCGGTATCAAGGCTGCCGTCCCGGGTCCAGCCGGTGATGTCGTTGCCGGCCGGAACCAGGGCCTTTACGTTCTTCGGTTCCGGCGCCGCCTTGGTACAGACGAGGCAGAGCAGCGCGAGGCCGGGAATAAGTAGTTTCCTCACTCATAACTCCTAGTTGACGACCATTACCTTGCGGACCCGGGTTGCACCGGCGCAGTTCAGCCGGAGAAAGTACGTACCGCCGGCCAGTCTCCGCTCGCAGCGCCAGTTGACGCTGTGCTTGCCCTTGTGGAGCGTGCCGGCAAACAGGCGGGCTTCGGTGCGGCCCGCGGCGTTCATCAGCTCAAGCGACACCGGGCCCGGACGCGAGACCGCGAATGTGACAGTGGCGCGGTCACGCATCGGCTCGGGCGAGACCTCGAACATGCCGTCACCAAGCACGGGTCGCCCCGATTCGCCGATGCCGACGTTGTTCAGTTCGATGAGGTTGATGTCGAGCGAGCCGAGGCTGTAGGGCGGCTCGGCCGCGGTCGTAATCTGGGCCGCGTCGAGCGGGGTGAGGCTGTGGAGCACGCGTTCCGCATTGATGACGTTCTGGCCCTGTTTGTCGCAGGCGACCGGGTCCCGGCTCATCAGAAGGACCTTGGGGTTGAAGTTGGGCGAGCCGCCCGGCCCGCCGGAATAGAGCCCGAACAGGCCGTCGATGAAGAATAGCTTGACGATGTTATTCGGCGTGATGAGGTCGCGAATCTGCTGGTTGAGCGACGGAACCGCCGGGCTGCACCCGCTCGTGTGCTGGAGTCCGCCGGGGTTGTTGACCGAGCCGTAGTGATTCTTCATGTTGAGCGTCACCACGCCCTGGCTGTGGGTCCGCAGCACCGCCGCGTCAATCAGGTAGTCAATAGTCTGGGAGAGAATCACGCTCGGATGCTGGGTTGAGCCGTTGACGTTGAACGTTATCCCCGAATCGTAACCGTAGCCGGACTCGTTGGTGCCGAAGCAGCGGACCGTGTTCGGGTCGGTGCCGGTGTACTTGGTGAAGCCGCAGCCGGTGAGTTCGCTGTTGGTCCGGTCCCAGACGATGATGTTGTTCTTCTTGAACAGCGTGCCGCCGACGTCCATCTGCGCCAACCCGTTGCAGATGCAGCGTACGACCGCCGGGTGGGTGGGAAATTGCGAGTTGATGCAGTTGACCTTGATACCGATGATGCTCGCATCGGTAATATCAGGGAAGAGCGTCTTCCATGCCGCGCCCACGTCCCGGATCCCGGCTATGGCCATGATGGATTCGTCCGTCATTATTTGCACGACGGGCTCGTTGATGGTGCTGCCGCTGGTCGCGCCTTCGTGAAAGCACTGCACCACGTCGCTGGCGTCGGTCGGCGGGAACAGGCCCCGCTCGAACGCGGGCAGCAACTTGGGCCGGGCGACAAGCCCGAGCGCACCGACGCCGACGTACTTCAGAAAGTCACGTCTTGATACTTCTTTCACAGTTCCTCCCTTTGACGAGGATAAGCCAACAACACGGAAAGCAGGTCTACACGCACAGCGGGTTCAATTATCCCGTATCCGGCGAACCGGGTCAAGCGCAGCCAGGTTAGGAGGTAGGAGGTAGGAGGTAGGAGGTCGGGCAGCCGCGTCTGCTAGTTGACCACCGTTACCTTGCGGACGCGGGTCGCGCCGGCGTTGTTCAGACGGAGGAAATAGGTGCCGCCGGCGAGCCGGCGTTCGGCGCGCCAGTTGACGCGGTGCTTGCCCTTGTAGAGCGAGCCGGCGAAGAGGCGGGCCTCGGTGCGGCCCGCGGCATTAACCAGTTCAAGCGACACCGGGCCCGGGCGCCGAACCGTAAACGTGACCGTCGCGTGGTCCCGCACCGGGTCGGGCGAAACGTCAAACATTCCGTCACCGGGGACCGGCCGGCCCGATTCGCCGACGCCGACGTTGTTCAGCTCGATGAGATTGACGTCGAGGGAGCCGAGGTTGTAGGGCGGGTCGGCCGCGGCTTTAATCTGGGCCGCGTCGAGCGGCGTAAGGCTGTGCAGCACGCGCTCGGCGTTGATGACGTTCTGCCCCTGGGCGTCGCACGCGACTGGGTCCCGGCTCATCAGAATCAGCTTGGGGTTGAAGTTGGGCGGGCCGCTCGGGCCGCCGGAGTACATCCCGAACAGACCGTCCACCAGGAACAGTTTCTGAATCTTGTTCGGCGTGATGACGTCGCGAATCTGCTGGTTCAGGGACGGGATCGCCGGGCTGCAGCCGTTCGAGTGCGAGAGACCGCTTGCGTTGTTGACCGAGCCGAAGTGGTTCTTCAGGTTGAGCGTGACGTCGGCGCTGGCGTGAGTCTTCAGTACCGGCGCGCTAATCAGGTAGTCAATCGTCTGGGAGAGTATCTTGCTCGGGTGCTGGGTGGAACCGTTGACGTTGAAGGTTACCCCCGAATCGTAGCCGTAACCGGCCTCATTGGTGCCGAAGCATCGCGGTGTGTCCGGGTCGGTGCCGGTGTATTTCGTGAAGCCGGCCGCAGCCAACTCGCTGTTGGTCCGCTCCCAGACTATGATGTTGTTCCTCTTGAA
>CAIVTL010000404.1 GCA_903908785.1 Caldifarciminota bacterium
GGCACCCTCAATCTCCAGGATATCGAGCGCCAAGCTATCAAGGAAGCCCTGCAGAAGACAGGAAACAACCAGACTCACGCCGCCGAACTTCTCGGCATTCACCGCGACACTCTCCGCCGGAAGATGACCGAGCACAACCTCTAGTCCGTCCCACAACAGTCGCATATTGCTGCAGCAGATTCAGGCAACCTGCCGCTTCTGCTGGTAGGGTGTTTCCTTTCGTGCTCGTGACCATCGAAGCAAGTGTTGGAGGAGTAACACCTTAGGGACGGAGCGGAGATGCTTGGTCATTGGCATGGCATTTGCACGGTTTAGGGAACATGCTGGGATAGCGGTGGGCCCAGAGAGTCAGACCGAGCCAAGCTGAGGTTCTCTCCGGGGAAGGAAGCGCTCATAAGTCCCCTCCTCACCAGTCAACACTCTCGACGGGGACCGACAAAAAACGCGGCGCACCAGTGCCCACGGTGCGCCGCGCCTCCTTTTTGTGCGCCAATGCGCGGCTGGATTCTTTCACCGTTGGCCGCACCCTTCGCTATTTCCGCTTTGCCACATCCTTGACCCGCCTCGAATCTGCCAATAATATCAACAGCCGTGAGAATGCTCGTTGTGAACTGGCGCTGCACGAAGAACCCGCTGGCCGGCGGAGCCGAGGTCTATTTCCAGGAAATCTTCTCGCGCCTGGTCGCACGCGGACACCAAGTAACGCTGCTGTGCGAGCGGTTTCCCGGTTCTGAGCCCGAAGAGTTCCTTGGCGGCATCCGCACAATCCGCGCCGGCGGCAAGCTGACGTTCAACTTCACGGCGGCGGGCCAGGTCGGCCGCCTTGCCGATTCCCTGGACGCGGACATCGTGATTGACGACTTGAACAAGATTCCGTTCTACTCGCCGTGGCACACAAAGCGGCCGGTGCTCGCGATTCTCATGCACCTGTTCCGCGGCAGCATCTTCAAGGAAGCCCTGCCGCCGCTGGCCGCGTACGTCTGGCTGACCGAGACAATGATTCCCTGGGCGTACAACCGGTGCCGGTTCGCGGTGCTGTCGGAGAGTTCCAAGAAGGACACGGTGAAGGTCGGCATCGACCCGGCCCGAATAACCGTCATCCCGCCAGGAACCGATTTCGACTGTTTCCGGCCCGACGCCACGGTCGCCCGCGAACCGCTGGTGCTGCATGTCGGTCGGCTGAAGAAGTACAAGGCGACCGACCACCTGCTGCTGGCGGCGAAGAAGCTGAAGGACCGGGGCGTGAAGTTCACGACCGTCATGGTTGGTGACGGAGACGACAAGCCGAGGCTCGAAGCACTGGCAGCGAAGTTCGAACTCGGCGCCGCGGTTCGGTTCACCGGGTTCATACCGGAAACAGAGAAGGTAAACTGGTACCGTCGGGCCGCGGTGCTGGTCGAGAACTCAGTCAAAGAAGGTTGGGGCCTGATTGTGATGGAGGCGAACGCCTGCGGAACGCCGACGGTAGTTGCCCGCTCGCCGGGCCTGGTCGATTCATCGCGCGACGGGGTGAACGGTTTGATGTACGACTACGGCGACGTGCCGGCGCTGGCCGAGAAACTGGAACGACTGCTGACCGACGCGGCGCTGCGCACCCGGCTCGGGCAGCAGGCAATCGAGTGGGCGAAGCAATGGACATGGGACGGCGCGGCCGACGCCATGGAGCGGACGATTGAAGAAACCATTGCGGAAGTTCAAAGGACAAATGACAAATAGAGAAGGGGACCGGGCACTGGAACCCTCGCACTGTCCGACAGGGGCCGCTGCGGCCAACCCTCGAACCCTTGAACCCTCGTCTCCCGCCCTCGAGGTGCAGGCCGTGGTGAAGAAGTTCCGCCGCGGCCGCGGACTGAAGAAGAGAATTACGCGGGCGGTGGACGGCGCCACACTGACGCTGCCGAGGGGCGAACTGTTCGGTCTCCTGGGCCCGAACGGCGCGGGCAAAACCACGCTCGTGCGCTGCATCGCGACCCTGCTGATTCCCGACGCCGGGACCATCAAGGTACTCGGGCATGACGCTTTCAAGGATTCGCTCTACTGCCGCCAGCGCATCGGGCTTTTGACCTCGGGCGAGCGGACGCTCTACTGGAAACTCTCGGCCCGCGACAACCTGAACTTCTTTGCGGCGCTGTACGGTCTGACCGGCAAGGCCCGGGATAAGCGCATTGACTACCTGATAGAACTATTGGGCCTGAAGGACGTGGAGCGCGAACGGCTCGAGCGCTACTCATCGGGCATGAAGCAGAAGGTGAGCCTGGCCCGCGCGATTCTCCACAACCCGGACCTTATCCTGCTCGACGAGCCGTCGCTCGGGCTTGACCCGCAGTTCGCCCGCTTCATCCGTCAGTTCATCAAAGAGGAGCTGAACCGGAAGCAGGGCAAGACGATTCTCCTGACCACGCACTACATGGACGAAGCGGACGAACTCTGCCAGCGGATTGCCTTCATCAACAAGGGCAAGATTGTGGACGTGAAAACGCCGGAGCAGTACAAGCGCGACATTCCGCATACCGAAGTTCTCGAAATCCGCTGCCAGGGCCAGCCAGACACCGCGCCGATTCAGGCCCTGCCCGGGGTCGAGCGCATCGCGTCCGAGTTCAAAGACGGCGTGACGACGCTCAAGGTCGTGGCCCCGCGGGCCGAGACGGTGTTGTCCGAGGTCATCGAACTACTGCGCAAAGGCGGCCGGATTCTGGGTATCGACATAAAGCAGCCCACGCTCGAAGACGTGTTCCTGTACGTGACCGGCACGTCACTCGGCGCGGACACAGCCGAACATAAGCCCGAAGCCCAATGAGTTTCGCCGCGACCACCTACGTCATACGGGCCGAGATGGTCAAGACGGTTCGCATCTACTTCGCCTACCCGATTATCATCGTGTTCTGGGCAATCTTTCCGGTGCTCTGGGTCCTTCCGTTCCTGTTCCAAGGCAAGGCGCTGGTTGGCTCAGGCTCAAGCGCGGCCTTCCAGCAGCTCACCGGCTCGGGCAACTACATGGCCTTTATCCTCATCGGCGCGATGGTATCGAACTTCGTCTTCTCCGGGCTCTGGGGCGTCGGCAACAGCCTGCGCGAGGAAACCTACTGGGGCACGATGGAATATATCATCGCCTCGCCCACGCACCCGCTGGTTATCCTCGTCGGCAAGACCCTGTCCGAGGCCGCGATAACGACGTGTATCGTGGTGCTGCAGGCGACGATTATCAGCCTGTTGCCGTTCGGCATCGCGTTCACGGTCGCCAAGGTTCTGCCGGTGCTGCTGCTCGTCGGCCTGCTGATGCTCGGGTTCTACGGCTTCGCCATCGCCCTTGCCGGGTTCACCCTGCTCATCAAAGAAGTCCACGGCTGGATCCACACACTCGAATGGGTCTTCTTCCTCTTCTCGCCAATCCGCTACCCGGTGCAGGTGAATGTCATCACCGAGTTCGTCAGCAAGCTGATTCCCCTGACCTGGGCGCTGGTCGCCATCCGCGCCATCATTATGGTCAACCGGCATGACGTCGGCCTCTGGAAGATTGTCGGCGTGCTGCTCGGGATGGACGCGGTCCTGCTCGTCGGCGGCTACCTCACCTTCGTCGCGCTAGAGCGCAAGACCCGCCGGGACGGAACCGTAGGAATGCACTAGTGGTGAAGGGTTCAAGGGTTCAAGGGTTCAAGGGTTCAGGCACCGGAACCCCCGAACCCCCGAACCCCGGAACCCCTTCTCTTCCCCGCCTCCGTCACTATGCGAATGCGGTGTGGGCCGAGAATATCAAAGAGTGGAAGCTCGAACTGACCTACCCGCTCGACTTTGTCCGCAGCCTGATTGACCCGGTCGTCTACCTGCTGCCCTACGTGCTTTACGGGGTGGCGCTCGTGGGCGGGCGGTTTTCCCCGAACCTGCAGAAGCTCGCCGGTACCACCGACATCGTCAGCTTCATTACCATCGGCTACGTCTTTATCGGGTTCATGAACATGGCCTTGTGGGCGATGGGCTTCAGCCTGCGCAAAGAGCAGATGTACGGCACGCTGGAGGCGGTCTTTGCCGCGCCGGTGCCGCGCTGGGTATTCAC
>CAIVTL010000405.1 GCA_903908785.1 Caldifarciminota bacterium
CTCGTGTCCTCCCCCGTACGCCCGGGTCCACAGGGTATCGCCGGAGGCATTCGTCTTGATGAGATAGACATCGTAGTTGCCTGCCCCGGAGGAGTCAGTCCCGCCTGAGATGATGTAGCCATCGTCCGTCGTCTGCCGGACGGACCAGCCCTCATCCTCGCCCGTCCCGCCGTAGGTCTTCGTCCAGAGTGTATCCCCGGATGGATTCGTCTTGATGAGGTAGACATCAGCGCCGCCTGCCCCGAAGGTCTTGGTCCATCCCGCGACGATGTAGCCCCCGTCCGTTGTCTGCTGTATGGAGTTGGCCAATTCGGCGCTGATACCGCCGTAGGTCCTGGTCCAGAGGGTATCGCCGGAGGCATTCGTTTTCATGAGGTAGACGTCATTGAGGCCAGCCCCGAAGGAGTTCGTGTAGCCTGCGATGATGTAGCCTCCGTCCGCTGTCTGCTGGACGGAGTTGCCGTAATCGTTGTTCGCCCCACCGTAGGTCCTGGTCCAGAGCGTATCACCTAAGGAATTCGTCTTGATGAGGTAAACATCGTTGAGACCTGCGCCGAAGGAGTTCGTGTAGCCGGCGACGACGTAGCCCCCGTCCGTGGTCTGCTGGACGGAGTTGCCCTCATCGAAGCCAGTCCCGCCGCAGGTCTTCGTCCACCTCTCCTGGGCCGGGCCGAAGGACACGAGGAGTAGTGCGAAAAGAACACCGCTCACGGTTTTCATCTCAGAACCTCCCTTTCTCATTTGCGAGCTTTTGTGGAGTGGAAACAATGGGGACACCTCCCGTACTCTTGTGTCCTTCACTTCTGCGCTTCTTCCACAATCCTGACTTTCTCTTCCGTCGATCCGTACAACTTATACACCAGCGCGTCAGAGATGGCCCTCGGCTTGCGGCTCACGGCCAACGGTGGTTCCGCACGATGTACGAGTCCGCCGAAGTAACGATGTGCGACACCCGCCATCTGGTCATGCCGCGCCTCGTCGGCCGGCCTGTCTGACCGACCGGGCCTTACCGATTCAGCTCAAACGTACTGGGTGCGGTTCGACGGAACTCCTGCGGGTGAGTACGCAGCGCGGCGTCGACCGTCTTCGACGGGTTCTCGCGGGTCGCCTTCCAGCCCCTCCGCTGAATCGCCTTCGTCAGTTCCTTGATTGTCATCGGGCGTCCCGACTGCTTCAGTGTCCGGGTAATCAGGGCGCGCGCACTGGCGCCGCGCATCGGCCGGGAGCTCGCCGGCAGCATCGGCTGCGGCTGACTCCTGGGGACCGACTTACTCGCCGCGCGGTGAATCGGCTGTCCGGCGCCCATCCGCCCGAGTTCGGCTTGCACTGCCTCCAACTCGCTCCTGAGCATCGTCTCACGCTCACGGAGCAATTCCCGACGCAGATTCCTCTCGACCACCTCCGCAATCTCGGCGGTGATTCGGTTCATACGGTCGTCCATTCTCGACTCCTTTCAGGTTTGAACGCGGCCCGGCGGCGGTCCGCCCGGAAACCGGCGCGTTCCATTTCGGCTACCTTTCGCCTCTCGCTTCTCGTCTCTCGTATCTTTCCTCACGTACAGCATAGTCGAACTATCGGTCACACGCAACCGGCTGCATGCCGTTCGCGTCGGACTGTCGGCCGTCGGCCGGCCGCGTTGCTTCGGTAGAAACCGTGCAACGTTGGCCGCAGCGGCCCCTGTCAGACAGTGCATCGTTGGCCGGAGTCACTCGTCGCGGTCCGCGCTGCACGATACACGAATCCTCCGATACAACGATGGGCGAGACCGCCCATCCGGTTATGCTCACTCTGTTCTAGGGTTTGGAGTTTGGGGTTTCTCGCCAACGGCGGGCTTCGGGGTTTGAGATTTGGGATTTGTGGCTTCGCGCATCTTGTGCGGGCGTCATGCCGCGCCTTGACATCGCTCAGAAATATGGGAAGTGTCCCTCGC
>CAIVTL010000406.1 GCA_903908785.1 Caldifarciminota bacterium
ACTTATTCGAAGATAACGGTTCCACTTTTGCCGCCACTCTTCTTTGTTAAGCGGATGTTCTCTATCCTGATGCCACGTTCTATAGCCTTACACATATCATAGATTGTCGCGACGCGGACCGTCAGTAAGGCGCAGGAACTGGTTGCCGCGCACCCGCGCGGCAAGGCGATTCCGCTGCTCGTAGACGACGAGGCGGCGCTGGGCCGGCTGGTGAGCGAAAGCGACCTGGCGGTGAGCCTGTTGCCGTACACCTATCACGTGAAAGTGGCGAACCACTGCCTGAAGCATAGGAAGCCGCTTGTGACTACGTCCTACGTGAGCGACGCGATGCGCGCGCTGGACGGCCAGGCCAAGGCGGCGGGGCTCATCTTCCTGAACGAAATCGGGCTGGACCCGGGCATCGACCATATGTCGGCGATGAAGATAATCCACGACGTGCAGAAGGCGGGCGGCAAGGTGGCGAGCTTCATGTCCTACTGCGGCGGGCTGCCCGCGCCCGAGGCGAATGACAACCCGCTGGGGTATAAGTTCTCGTGGAGCCCGAAGGGCGTGGTGATGGCGGGCAGGAACGACGCGCGCTATCTCAAGGACGGCAAAGAAGTCTTCGTGCCGGGCGCTGACTTGTTCGGCCATCGCTGGCCGCTCAAGGTGCAGGACGGCTTCGAATTCGAGGCGTACCCAAACCGCAACTCGCTGCCTTACATTGAGACGTACGGCCTGCAGGGCGTCCGAACCATGCTCCGTGGGACCCTGCGCAATTCCGGCTGGTGCGCAACGCTGAAGGCGATTGCCGATTTGGGAGTGCTCAAGGACGACGCGGTCAGGACCGGCTTGGACAACTTGACCCCGGCAGTCTGGCTACGTGGGTATGCGCCGGGTTCCGGCACTCTGCGTGCCGACGTCGCGGCGCGGCTCGGTATGAAGGACGACGACCCAATCGCCGACCGGTTTGCGTGGCTCGGGCTGTTCGACGAGAAACCCATCGGCCTTCAACAGGGCTCGAACCTCGACATCCTCGCCAAGCAGATGCTCGACCGCATGACCTTCAAGCCGCGCGAGCGGGACATGGTCGTTTTGCATCACGAGTTCATCGCCGACTTCCCCGCAACCCGCAACTCGCAACCCGCAACTCACAACATCTTCTCGACCCTGATTGCGTTCGGCGAGCCGGGCGGCGATTCGGCGATGGCGCGCACCGTCAGCCTGCCGGCGGCGATTGGGGTGAGGATGATTCTCCACGGCGAACTGAAGCTGACCGGCGTGCAGATTCCCGTCGTGCCGGAAATCTACGAGCCGGTGCTGGCCGAACTGACGCGGCTGGGCATCGAGTGCAAGGAGCGGAAGGCTCCGGTTTCCTAAGCCAATTGTCCTGACAGTCACTGGGGCGGCCTTCGGGCCGCCCCAAATTTCTGCAATCAATCTGGGGACGCTGCCCCTATTTCCATTGACTGAAAGTGCGGCGGCGATAGCATCATGTCATGCCGAGAATGGCCCGCGCCGTCGTGCCCGGGATTCCGCATCACGTCACCCAGCGCGGGGACCGGCGCGAGCCCGTCTTCCTGACAAAGGCCGACTATCGCCGCTATCTCAACCTGCTCAAGGAGTACGCCGGCCCGCGTGGCCTGGGGATCGTCGCCTACTGCCTGATGCCCAACCATGTGCATCTCGTCGTCCTGCCGCAGGAGGAGGGTTCGCTTGCATCCGTGCTAAAGCCGGTCCACACCCGGTACGCTCAGTACATGAACTGGGTGCACCAGATGACCGGGCGGCGCTGGCAGGGGCGCTTCTTCTCGTGCCCGATGGACAGCGAGCACGCCGTGGCGGCCATCCGCTATGTTGAGACGAATCCGGTTCGGGCAGGACTGGCGGAGCGCGCGGAGGAGTACCGCTGGAGCAGTGCGGCGGCCCATGCGGGGATGAGGCGAGACGACGTTCTGTCCGCGGACGCGCACGAGTACGCGGACGTTGAGGACTGGCTGGCATGGCTGCGCGGGCAGGAGGACGACGCGACGGTTGCCATGCTCCGACGATATACCAAGACCGGACGTCCGCTCGGCGACGAAGCGTTCGTGGCATTCACGGAACAGCAGACCGGGCGCGCGTTCAAGCCGAAGCGGGCAGGCAGACGGCCAGGTACGAGGCAGAAGAGGAAGCAATAATAGGGGGAGCGTCCCCAGATTAAACGCCCGGTGACACGATAGGTGGGTTCTTGACTTCTGCTAGTGCCGCTCCGATTCGAGGGTGAACTCGCGCAGGCCGAACCAGAAGCCGGTCTGCTGGATGTTGTCTATCTCGGCCTGGAGCAGGGCGTAGTGGGCGGCTTCCATCTCGGCCAGCCGGGCGAACATCACCCGAGCGGGTTCAGCCGGCACTCTTCGGCTTTGTTCCTCATAGAAGGTTCGGGCTGAACGTTCGAGGTCGAGAGCGGTGTTGAGGGCAGAGAGTTGGTTCTGGCCTTCGGTGCCGCGGATGCGGAGGGACTTGTCTGAGAGCCGGGGAGCGAGCCGCTCAAGGATTGTCGCTTCGACCGCGGCCGGCTGCCACGTGCCCGACTGCGCAAGGCTCGCCTGCTGGGTTTCGAGCAGACGCATGTGCTCAAATTCGTCGGTTGCCAGCCGGACGAACATCTGCTTGCCGGAACCGTCGCGGGTGCTCCAGGCGAACCTGAGGTAGTTGTACAGACTCTGCTTCTCGGCTTCAATCGCGGTGGCCAGCGCGGCCAGGGTCTCTTGGTCGCTCATTTCTGGCAGGTCTGCAGGAATCCGGTCAGCTTGCGTACGTGGGCCCTTTCCTCTTTGATGAGGGCTTCGATTGCGGGTCGGTTCAGGGTCGGCACCATGTCCGCGGCTTCAAGATAGAACACCAGCGTCTCTTTCTCGAATGCCAGCGCCAGTTTGACCGCCTGGGAAGTGCTCTTCGCGTCTTTGGCCAGAGACAAGGCCTTGTCCGGGCCGAGGAAGTACCGCGAGTCGGTGATGGCTTTCAGGTAGAGCGCCACTTCCTCCCAGTTCGCCGGCAGCTCATCCGAGGCGACCTTGATGGTCTTGGCGATGTCCTCGAAGACGCGGATGTGTTTGTTCTCCTCGTCGGCGAGGTACGAGAAGAGGCCCTTCAGGTTGTCGTCCTTAGTTTGCGCTGCTACGGTCTCATAGAAGAGCTTGCCGCCCTTCTCGGTATCGACGGCCATTTCCATTAACTCGGTCGCGGAATAACTCGTCGGCATGTTTCCTCCGTTTGTGTCTCCACTCATCTGATGGCCCAGAGCCTCGGCGGATTCGGCGATTCCGCGGCCGGGTCGCGCCGAATCCAACCTCAAATCGTAGGATGCCGCGCCGGACTGTCAAGAAATAGCCTGCGTCTTCGATTCCGACATCAAACCACCGAGCTCCGCGCTGACGTTGTGGACCGGCAGGCGATAGACCCTCGTGACTTCGAACCTTGACGAGCCGCCAAAGAGTCTTATATTATTGGTGGCTGCGAACCGCGAACGAGGCAGGCAGTAGCCCGCCGGCGCGTTTCGAGTCATTCTGCAGAATAGAGGAACCAGACAAGGAGAAAGCCCTATGAGACAATCCGTGTCACTGCTGCTCGTGGCTGCTGTGTGCGTTATCATGTTCGGACTGCCGGCTACCGCGAACGCCGAAGACATGAACATCGCAAAACGCTGGGCGATCGGCTTGAGCGCAAGTCCCTTCAGCGGCTATGCGCCAACCGTCGAGTATTGGACTAGCGACAACCTCGGCCTTTCCGCCAACTTCAGTTGGTACTACTATTGGTCGACTATTGCGTTCCGCGGGACCTATCTGTTCAACAACAAGATCAACATCTTCTCGATGCCGGCCCGGCCCTATGCCGGAGCAGGTATCGGGTTCACTTCCTGGTACGGCGGGCACTCCGCCCCCGGGCTTGAGGTATTCGGCGGTCTGTTGCAGCCGTTCTCTCAGAACATATCTGTGCGGGCGGAACTCAATGCATCGTCCTACGGCCTGTTCTACAATGATGAGCACAGTTGGTTCCCGCTCGGTATCGGTGTCGGTGTCTTCTACCACTTCGGTCACTAGCTGCGAGGACAGCGCCGACTGACCTCGGCGTCAGGAACTGAAGTCGGACATCGCTGATACAAAATGCTCTCGGTCGTGCCGGTTCTAACCGAACGGGCACGACCGGCAAGACAGGACTCTGGTCTTTGTTCCCGACCGGGTGGAAGGTCGGCAGCGGGTTGCCGGGCGTTCGGCGGTGTCAAACAGGCTCAGCCGCAGGTGTCGGGCCAAACCCCATTCCTTGACTTGGCCGAGTCCCGTTCTATGCTACTAGCGTACATGGAAGAACTCACTAGGAAATTCCGCACCCAGTTTTGGCAGAAACACTACGACGAGATGGAGGCGACCTGGCTTGAACTGCTTGAAGCCGGGGCGAACTACGAGCAATTGCTGGAGCTTGTAGAGCTGACCGACCGGCAGGTTCCCCGCGAGACGATGGCGCTGATGCTGTTACTGCTGGCCGGTTCCCTGCGAGAGCAGGGGAAATTCGCGGAAGAGTTCACGATTCTGCGGCGGCAGGCCGCCGTGGCGGCGGACGACGCAACGCTGGCCCGCGCCATCGCCGTCTGTGTCCAGCGCGTGTACTCGAAAGTCCCTGACCTTGAGCAATTGCTGCATAAGTCCGGGCTGGGTTACGGGCAGTCGCTGAAGGAGTCGCTGCCCAAGCTGGACCGATACCTGACCTTCCTGCCTGGGACCCGAGTCCTCGACAGCGACCGGGGTCCGGGCCGAGTGAAGAAGCTGGACCTGCTGCTCGACAAGATTACTGTCGATTTCGACCGTGGGGCCGAGTTGGTCTGGGATCTTGGTGCTGCCCAGCGCATCCTGAAAGTCTGTCGGCCGGATGGCTATTTCGCGCTGCTGGACCGGGAGAGGAAGACGTTGCTCGATATGGCCGGTTCCCAGCCCGGGCGAGTCGTCGCGCTCCTGCTCCGGGACGCAGGCAAGGCCATGTCGGTTAAGGAGCTGCAGGATGGGCTCGCGCGGGTGGTGGGACGCGAATCCTGGGAGGGGTTCTGGAACCGGGCGCGCCGCGAACTGGCCAAGGATCCGCATGTCGTGTGCAGGACCGTGCCGTCTCGGAGCTACCAGTGGAGTGAAACCGCCGCGGCAACGACCGTAAGCAAGCCGGCCAAGGCAGCGAAGCGACTCCGCCAGGAGGTGGACCCTGAAGAGCTGTCCGAGATGGACGGCGCCGGCGTGCAGGGAGCTTACGCGAAACTCGCGACCTTCGCGGAGCGGAAACAATTCCTCGACGCCCTGCCCGACGCCCGGCCCGATGAGTGGCGCGAGTTTTACGAGGCCATCTTCCTTGTCGGCAAGGACACCCGCGCCCGGGCCGTGATTGAGAGGGAGCTGGCTGCCAAGTATCCCCGGCAATGGAAGGCCCTGCTCGAAAAAACCCTGACCGGCTACCGTCAGAACCCCGAGGCTTTCCTCTGGCTGGTTGAGCATTTCCGGCGGCTGGGCGTGGGCGAGCCGAAAGGCGTTGTCACGCGGATTCTGGACCTGCTCGAATCGGCCGGGCACAAGCCGCACTGGAGCAAGTTCCGCAGCGCCCTGATTGACGCCGACTACCGGTTGGTGCAGGCCGCGCTGGAACCGATGACAGAGGGAGAGGCCGGACGGCTGCTTGCCCGGGTTGGCCGGGCGCGGAGTCTCGATGGCTACATCGCCGATGAGATTGGCCAACTGGTGGTGACGAAGTATCCGGACCTCGATGAGGGCACCGGGGACAATGTGGTGTACACGACCGTACGCGGGCTGGACAAGGCGAAGAAGGAACTGTACCAGCTCACCGCAGTGGAGATACCCAAGACTGCCGACGAAATCGCCCGGGCACGTGCACACGGGGACCTGAGCGAGAACTATGAGTACAAGGCCGCGAAGGAAAAGCAGAGCAGGTTGATGATGAAGGTGAAGCGGCTGCGCGACGAGATTGCGCGGGCGCGGACCGTCGGCGCGTCGGACGTGGACACTTCAGAGGTCTCGGTCGGGTGCCGGGTGCGGCTGGACAACGGGGCCGGGAACGTGCTGGAGTACTCCATACTCGGCCCGTGGGATACGGACCCGGACCACGGTGTGATTTCCTACCTTTCGCCTTTTGCCCAGCTTCTCCTCGGTCGCAAGCCCGGCGACGGCATCGAGATGGACGGCCAGCCGTTCCGGATTACGGTAATCGAGTACGGCCTGCCGGACTGACACCGAAGAGAGGTCGAGGTTGAGGTTGAGGTCCAAAGATGACGACGTCGTGGGGTTCTTCCGCAGACTTGACCTGCATCGGATGCGTCATGCGAGCTTCGGACTGCGTCATTTCCCGCGATGGTCCTGAAGGCAGAGCCGTCTTCGTATTCTCCTGAGCTAATCCAGCGAGCAGCCGCGATGCTACGCACGGGCGGTGTCGCGGTGTTCCCGACTGAGACAGTCTATGGGGTTGGCGCCGACATCAGGGATGCCGCGGCGGTCAGCCGGGTGTTTGCCCTGAAGAATCGAGAGTCGTCGCAGCCGCTGATGGCGCACTGCGCCTCTCCGGTCCAGATGCTTGAATACGTGACCGAGGTCCCGGAATGGGTGCAGCCGCTCATCAACCGGTTCTGGCCCGGGCCCTTGGCCTTGATATTCCGCAGCACGGACAGGGTTCCGCCGGTCGTCACCGGCGGCGGGCGGACTATCGGCATCAGGATGGTTGGGCACCCAGTCGCGCGAGACCTGGTCGAGGAACTCGGTGCGCCTGTCGCCGGTACGAGCGCGAACTTGCACGGCGAGCCGGCCACGAGTCGATTCGACGCTATCAACCCGAAGCTGCTCAGACAGGCGGATGTTGCGCTGGATTCCGGTCTCTGTGGAGCAGACGTGCCGTCAACGGTGTTGGATGTGACGTGCGACCCGCCCCGAGTGCTGCGGCTGGGTGCAGTCTCAGTTCAAGACATTGAAGCCGTGGTCGGCCGGGTTCTCGTTCGTCCCCAGCCCCTGATCCCTAGCCCCTAACCCCTGTCCTCAGTATTGGTATTCGACCTTGAGCGCGAAGCCCACGCCGTTTTTGTTGAGCCCGATTGCGCCCTGGTAGTTCTGACTGTGCCACAGCCCAACTGATACAGAAACGAACAGCTCGCGCAGGGCGCGGATTTCGAGGCCGGGGCTGAACTGCAGGGTTTTGTCGACTTCCTCAATCAGCGTGTCCGGGTCAGGAATCGTGTCCCAGCCGCGGGTCGGGAATTCGGTGTGCTGGCGCAGGAAGAGTTGGTCCTGGGGATCCTTGTAGCTTCTGCGCAGGTAATCGCCTCGGTTGTGAAAGCCGCGGCGCGTGTAGTCGGCCCCGATGTTGATCTTGAGCCAGCCATTGGGGGTGACGTTCACAGTGGCAAGTAGCTGGTCGGCATCAGGCCCGAGCGGGTGGCCCATGGTGGTCAGGAAGTTCTCGTAGATCAACGAATGGATGCGGTGGTAGTAGGTGAACGCGGTCACCCGCGTGTACTCGGCACGCGCCTCGACCGGCAGGCGCGGCGCCCAGTATGCGCCTGCCTGAAGGCCGACCGCATTGGGCGCGTTCAAGAGGTGGTTGAATTCGTAGTTGTCCATGAAGAACTGACCGTAGACTTTCGTTCGCGGCAGATAGACGACCGCATCCCAACCGACCAGCAGGTTCTCTCCGTGCCCGCCGTCGGAGACGGTCAGGTAGACAGGTATCAGCGGGTTGATGAGCCCGGTGAGTTGGGTAGGCTGCAGTTCGTCCCACGATGCGACCGCCATCATCGCGCCGCCGAGCGTCAGTCGGTTCCAGAGCGAAACCTCGATACGCTGGGCGGAGAGGAAGCGTGGCTTCAGGCCCCAGCGTGAAAGCAGTGATGTGAAGGTGAGGAACTTGAAGTTGTGATAGCTGGCGCAGAGTTGGACGTGGTCGAGTGCGGGCGCGGTATCATCGAGCATCACTGAACCGGTGTAGCCTGAGCCCCAAACGAACTCGTCCCGCCCCAGCTCGAGCCGGAGCCAGGGAATCCTGAACGCCAGATAGGCCAGTTCGGTTTCGAGCGTGGCGATGTTCCGCCATGGCAGCACGCGCATGCCCGGGATGTGATTGCCGGCCGAATCGCGAAGGATGAGTGACTCTTTCATCTGCGGGTTCCATGCCGTCAGCTCAAACCGCTCATAGAAGGCGAAGTCGTGCCCGGGCCGGTTGTTGATGACCGCGCCGAGCGAGAGTCGCTGCGTGTCCCGGGTCGCCCGCGCGCGCGAGAAGAGGTCGCAGCCGGCCTGGGCGTCTCCGAGGTCGCGAATCGGGATGCAGACCGTGGGCCGGCGGGCCGGCAGGGCCGGCAACTCGGAGCCGAACTCAAACTTGAGGCGGCCAAGGGCTGCCTGCTGAGTGGGCGCCAACCGGGCGACTTCGGCAGTGGTGAGCGCTTCCTGTACCAGTTGGACGCATTCGCTGCGGGTCCAGGGCCGGCTGGTTGATGGCATGGAGCGGATGAGTCCTGTGGTCTTGAGCAGGTCGAGGTCGTCGTAGAGCCTTGAATCGGTCGGGACGTTCTCCAGGCTTGCGGCCGTGGCAAGGGCCACGGCCGCAGCCAATAAGAAGCCAAGGCGCATCGCTACTTTATCACTCCCAGCCAGTCGCGCAGGATGAACTGGAGCCGACCGATGAGGAGCGACATGCGGGCCATCACCGTGTAGCCGAAGGACGCGCCGAACCCGACCATCAGGTACACGACGCCGGTCTGGGACGCAAGACGCAGCGCGCCCTTGTGTTCTCGGGAGAAGAAGAAGTAGAAGACCGTGCAGATGACGCCGACAAACGAGATGATTGCCCAGAGCAGCACGTCCCATCGGGCGAAGATGGCAGGCGTGAGCAGCGTGCCCTGAATCTGCTTGACGATGCTGGTCTGGAAGTTGGCCGGTATCGCCACGCCCATGCCCCAGCCGATCGTGAATGCCATTGGGAACCGGATGAGCCACGAGACCCTGGGGATGAAGCGACAGAAGTAGCAGAGCCCGAGCACGAGCGGAATGATGTAGAGTGGTTTGCCCTGCCGGAACAGGGGCGTCACGAGGTCGGGATACACGCCGTTGTACCAGGTGACGGCGATGCCGTAGCCGATCGAGACCCCGACAAAGAGATGCTCGCAGAATTTGTAGAACGGGTTGTCCTTCCAAAGGAAGGAGAAGATGCCGATGGTGAGAATCGCGGCAACCCAGGTCAGCAAGGAGTGAGAGACATGCATCACGACCTCCTTTTGCGGGTTACGAAGTAAGCGATATTGCCGATTATCACAAGAATCATGATGACGACGTGGGCGAGCGACTGCGAGTCCATCGCCGCGACCGCGGGCATATAGGCCTTGGAGTAGTTGCTCTTCTGCACCAGCACTTCGTACTCAGCCGCGCCCTTCATACCGGCCAAGAGCCCGGTGAGTTGGCCGCTCTGGAGGAAGGGGTAGGCGTCGGCCGCCGAGACGGCGGTGAGACCCGTGCCTACTTTCATGCCGTACCGGGATTGCGCGTAGGCCAGCCAGTCCGAATACCCGGGCGTGCCGGCCGAGAGCGCGACGATCATCGGGATGTCACGCAGCCGCTGGACGTCGCGCATCATCGGCAGCGAGTCGAGCGACCGGCCGGAGTAGTCGTACGGGTAGACGTTTTTGATATTCTCACCCATGCCGAGGATGACAGCGTCCACTCCGGGCTTGTACCCAAGGTAGACGACATCCTCGCCGTATTTCTTTCCGTACTCGGGCGGGATATCGGTCGCCGCCTTGATGGCCAGGCCCATGCCCGTGGGCCAGAGCCCGCAAAGGAGTACCTTCAGGTTTTTGGCGAACGCGTGGCGCATCACAGCGGTCAGCATCGGGTAGAGCTCGGGCATCGAAGCCGGGTCGAAGTCAACCGAGATGAGCAGGGTCTTGCCCGCCGGTATCGAGTCAACGGCCTGGAACAGCCGGGCAGCCCGCGGTCCGGATGTCACGCCGAGTCCGAGCGGCTTGACCAGCGGGAGCGTTACCAATAGACCCATTACGATGTAGATGATACGGCGGTCTATCTTCAGGAGGTACTGGAAGAACTTCATTGTTTGCCTCCTCCGAGCCAGCCGCGTTCAATGCCGAGGATGACCTTGAGAGCGGTGGCGATTCCGCCGAGGGCGACGCCGAACGTGATGGCCCGTTTGGCTGCCATGTTCGGCACCGACAGAATCCATTCGGCGAGGTCAGGCAACCTGTGCCATATCGCCGCGCCGAGCGGCACCATGCCGAGCATTACGATGAAGGCGGCGATGAGCAGGAGGGCAGATTCCTTGGTGCGGGCGCGGAAGGCGCGATACGCTGCCGACGCCATGTAGAACGCGAGGATGGCGAACATCGAAGCGTTGAGCGGCACGAGCAGCGGCGTGAAAATGTAGTTCTGCAGTGGGCTCGTCTGTTTCACGCCCCAGGCGAGTCCGACGACCGTGGATACCGCCGCCGCCACCAGGGCCACGATTGAATAGAGCCAGCCAGTCCGGCGGCGGCGGAGCTTTTCCGTGTGGTACATGAGAAAGCTGCCGACCCCGAGCACCAGCGCGAAGGCAGACACAATCCGTACCCACTTGGTCGTCAGGTCGTAGAAGCCGACCGATATCGGGTGCGGGACGAAGAACTGAACCATCATCACGATGCCAAACCCCAGGCAGATTGCGAGCGGTACGTTGCGTTTCATGATGCGTTCCTAGTTGATGTTAAAGAACCCGGCAATGTGGCTGAAGACCGAGAACGCCGGGACCTTGCTCAGGAGCAGCAGGACCGAGCCGACAACGACCACGACGAGAATCAGCAGCTTGCCGTAGTCCTGGGCCTTGAGCGAACCCAGCAGCAGCGGTTCGCGCGAAAGGTAGGCCGACGCCGCGTAGAGTTCCTCGCCGATGAGCGTGTAGTCGCAGGCGGTGATGAAGAACGGCAACTGGAATACCTGGTCGGTCCCGGCAATCTGGATCGCCCCGGTCTGCGCGCCGGTCTCGGCCAGAATCAGTGATTCGGCCCAGAACATGCCGAGGAAGAAGTTTGTCGCCGGCTTCTCACGGACCATCAGGCCGTCAACCGCCGCGGCAAAGGCGAATTGCTGGTCGGTGACGAAGAAGACCGAGTCCTGCTTGAACGCGTCCGGCCGGCCCGCCTTGGCGTACGATTCCTTGACCATTTCTCGTGCCACGGTGTAGACAATCGGGTCCCGGTTGGGCACGAGCAGGGCCGAGTCGTACTGCGCGACCTTCTTGGCCACCTCGCCGAGGATGTTGAGCGAGGCAATCGTGGCGAGGTCGGCCACCGAGCCGAGCCCGGGCACGTAGATGATGGGCTTGCCCATTTCGGTAGCCCGGCCGACCGCTTCCTCTACTGCATCGAGCCCGGCGATGCGCCGGACGAACAGGTTCTTGCCTTTCTTGGCGGTTTCAATGTAGTAGACGACGAGCATGAAGAAGACGACCATCGCAATCAGGATGTTCATGCGGGCGGTATTGAAGACCTGGGGCGAGCTCGAAACCGCCGGCGTCGGTCCGGACCAGACCGTGTCCGCACCGGCAACCGCGGCGATTCGATAGGCGTAGAGAATCCGGTCCTTCACGTCCTCGTCGAGATAGCCGATGTCGCCCGCGGCGTTGGTGGAGATGACCTTGGGGCCTTCAGGGCCGGTCCGTTCGACCAGCCAGGCCTGGGCCAGAGCATCGCCGGCAGACCAGCGCAGCGTAATCGACTTGCCTTGGTCGTTGGGTGTGTCAAAGGCTTTCACACCGGCCGGCGCGGCAAGTCGCTGAACCGGCGGCGGCGCGGCGGTGTCCGTGGCCGGCGGAGCAGCCGGCCCGGCGGCCAGCAGCAGGATGAGAAAGGGAATCATACTTTGGAAGCCTCCTTCGAGGAAATGACGAATGACGAATTACGAATGACGAATGAATGATGCGGCACTGGACCACTCATTCCTTGCACTTGCATGGTGTGGTGTGGCATTTGGGGCAGCCGCGGGCGTACTTGGCGCAGGCCGTCTCCATGTCTATGCCCTCAAGCGTAGCCAGGCTTGAGAGCCAGGCGAAGACGTCGGCGAACTCCTCTTCGAGGTTGGCCCGGTCGTCCCTACGCATGGCCCGGGCCAGTTCGCCGGTCTCCTCGACCAGCCAGCGGAAAGTACCGTCCTTGCCGCGCCGGCTGTCCTTGTCGAAGTAGATTTCACGAATGAGCCGCTGGAACTCGTTGATTGTCAACGTGCCAGTATGGCCAAAAAGGCCGGAGAGTCAAGCACGCAACACAACCTGCGGCAAGGGCGGAAATCGGCGACGGCAGACTTTCGGCTATTGGCCGTCGGTCGGTTTCTTGTCGCGGTCCATCGACTCGCGCAGGAACTTGAACAGGTCGGTGACGGTCATCGATATCTGGTAGATGCCGTCGGCTCCGCCGCCAATGAGCGCGCCGGTTATCATGATATCGGCGAAGCTGAACAGGTTGCGCTGCCACGGGTTGACCAGGTCGCCGAACGCGGTCGGGTCCATGAGCGGACGCAGGCAGCGAACCCCGACCCAGGCGACGATGATGCCGATGATGAACGACGCCGACATCGAGAGCCTCAGCTTCTTGCCCGACATCCGGCCGCTGTCGCTGACTATTTCGCTGCCGGCGCGAGTCGTGGCCTTGTTTTGACGCAGAGACTTGATTTCCTTTTCCAGTTTCACGTCTTCAGACCCGTACGTGAGCCGGACGATGACGTAGGATGCGCGTTCGACAAAGAGCGCGACAACCGACAGGTTCACCAGCAGCTTGAGGACCTGCTCAAGTGATACGTCCTGAAACTGGATGTACTCGGGCCCGAGCAATACCGACAGTATCAGCGCGCCCAGCGCCAGTACGGTCACGATTGCCAGCGTGAGCCTGACCCCATTCGCGCCTGATGATTGGTTCTCCATGTGTTGCCTCCTTACCAGGGCCAGACCGCGGGCTTCTGGCTTTCTAGATGGTTCTCCAGACTGTCTGCCAGCAGCGGAAAGAAATCCCACTTGGTTAGCGTCTCAAGGTCATCAACCGAGACCATGAAGTCATACGGCGTCCCTTTTGTCGTCTGCGATGAGTTGGGCACGAGAAAGGCGTATTCCGAGAGTTTCTTTGTCTTCGTGTCACGGGCGAGAATGACCTTGAACATGTGGGTGGGAACTGCCACCAGGTTCTTTCCGCCGCGCTTGAGCCACTTCTTCGGCAGGGCGAGTTCGGTGTCACCTTTCAGGAACAGGTTACCAGTCACGACCCAGGCTTCGCCCCGGAGTTTGACCAGGTCCCGCACGCCGCCCTCCAATTGCTGCCAGATGCCGCGATTCGTGGCTTGGTACTGCGGGCTCATGTTGGACATCAGGAACGTGGCTGACATCGGTTCCGGGTCATAGGTGAAGTCTCCAGCCGGAGCCAGATGGCCCTTGTCATAGCCCTTGCCCTTGTAGTCGTCCGGGCTCACCCGGACGGCGGCCGGGAGACGCTTGTCCGGCCGGAAGTCGTCCCGGCGATTGGTCTTCAGCGCCAGATGAGCGCGCGTGACATGATGGATGACCCAGTGCGGGACGCGCCAGCGGGTGCTGAAGCAGTCGTAGTAGTAGTCGTTGGGTAGAGGCAGGCCGGAATCGCACGCGACCCATTTCCGGGTGTTGGCCGAATCAAAGATCGTGTCCCAGACGACGGTGCCGGCCGAGACAGGCAGGGACTTGGCGCGCGCCGGGCTGGAGAGTCCGGCCGCGCCGAGGAGGAGTAGTGCCGCACAGAAGTGGAATTGCCTAATAGTTGCTTCCTTTGTGTCCGATGGACTGCGCAAGCGTAACACACCCGTAGCCGGTTTGTCAAGCGCTGCGGCCCGCGCGCTTGACATCATGGTCGACTTCGGTTACTACTAGTCAGAGGTAATCATGAACAGAAACCGGTCAGTACTGCTCGTTCTTCTCGCGGCCGTCGCCTTTGCGCAGCCGCCGCAATTCGACGCGCCGGTCGCTTTAGAGGCCAACGGTAGCCCAATCAACGTCGGGACCGGCGGCAACGCTTCGCCGTTCATGGTAGACTGGAACGGCGATGGCAGGCA
>CAIVTL010000407.1 GCA_903908785.1 Caldifarciminota bacterium
CAGGATTCGATTGTTCGATATTGGATATTCACGGGAATATCGAGCAGCGGGATAACGAACAATGAACGGTGAAGATTGTCGAAGGGACGCTCTCGCGGAGTGAGCAACAAAAAAAAGCCGCGCAGAGCATGCGCGGCTTTCGGTCAGTCCTCATTCTGGCATCGTGTTCAGATGCCCTCGAGCAAATGCACTTTCACGCGGGGTCTCACTTCCCTTTGTATTTTTTCCCGAAGTTCCTGCGACTGATCCTGCAATCGGCTCCTCAGCTGGTTCATTTCGATCTTGAATCGATCCATGTCCGGCCGGATGGTTTCGATGTTGATATCCGGCATATCGAGTTCGAACGGAGCCTCGTTGAAGAAAACACCCCCGCGATGTTTCGGCATCGATGGAGCCGAGTTCCAGTAGTGAAATCCCGAACTCTCTTCGGCCTCCTGGACTTCCAAGGAAATTGTTTGACGGGCTCCCTTTCTCACCACTTCAACCTCCGCCTTCTCTCCCTCATCATAGATCCCAAACGCCCTGCCGACGTCGCGGAGATTCTTGATCTTCTTTTTCCCTATCATCGCGACGACATCCCCTGCCTTCACTCCGGCTTTCTCAGCCGCACTCCCCTTCTCAACTTCCCAAACAAGAACTCCATTTCCTTCCATCACGCCGAAGTACTGGCCAAGTTGTTCGTTGAGCTCACGAAGACTCATCCCCTGAAAGTTCTGCCCACCAAAGAAGACCCCGAAATTTCCGGTCCCCCGCGGTGTCAAAGAAAGGACATTGGTTTTCACGGGCTGCTTCCCGACAACCACGTCGAGAGTTTTCTTCTCCCCTTTCCGCATCACTACCACCGCCGCCTTGCTGTCGGGTTTCGTTTCTGCCACGGCCTCCTGCAAATCGCTTGCGTCCTTGATGCTCTTTCCGGCGAACTGGACTATGACGTCTCCTTCCTTGAGGCCTGCCGTTTCCGCCGGACTCTTCCGTTGAACTTCACCTACGAGAGCGCCGTCGCGCGACTTCAGCTCCATCGCTTTCTCCATCTGAGCGGTGATATCCTGAATGGAAACTCCCAGCCATCCTTTTTTCCCGCCGGTCTTCACCTTGATATCCTGTGCGTTCGCTTCCCCTGCTGCGAAAATCAGCAGGCACACGAGAGCCAGTGTCGATGCTGCAAAAACTATTCGCCGTTTCACAGTAGTCGCTCCTTTTGTTGTTGTACATTCTTCCGTTTGAATGCCATCTTTCCCTTAGACGCCATCCTCCATTCAAGGTTCCCGAAACGAGCGGTCGTGGGGCCGAGTTGGGACGAAACGGACTACAGGTGACACGAAAAGACTTTTGTCCTCTGCAGACTACAGATTTCAAGTTTGAAGAACTCGGGATTTGAGGCGGAACGGAGGAACTGCAGATGGGTGGTGAACCGAGCGTGCACATTCTCCCGGGAGTCGGGATAGAGCAACGCACATTCAACGCTATCGGTGCCGCATCGTACGCTACTTGATGAGGACGAGTCTCTTGGTCGCTACAAACGAGGAGGTTTGTAATCGATAGAAATACACTCCGCTGGGGAGCGAAGAGGCATCCCAAGTCGCCGTGAATCGGCCCGGAGGATAATGACCATTGACGAGTTCCTGAACCCGATTCCCAAGCGCGTCATAAATTGCGATCCGTACTTGTGACGAGGATGGGAGAGTGAACTCAATCGTCGTTGTGGGGTTGAAGGGATTGGGGTAGTTCTGACTCAGGCCGAAGTTCGCGGCAAGTCCAACATTCTGCGGTTCAACAGCGGTAGTCCTGACAATGCTGAAACTCCTGGCCACCGAGAAAACTCCCTCACCGCTCGGATTGACGGCAGAGACTCTCCAATAGTACGTCGTGTTGAGATCAAGCGTTAAGGAAACGCCCAGCGCTGTGATGTTTGTCGAGTCCAAAACGGCAGCCGCAAATGCAGCGCTCTTGGACACCTGCAGGTGATACGACACCGTGTTCGGAGGTGCAGTCCAGCTCAGAGAGACACTGCGGGGCAAGTTGACTGCACCATCTGCCGGCGAAGAAAGCAATGGCGCACTGGGCACGGGGAGCAAGGTTCGGAACGAAAAGGTCGACGAGTATGAGCTGGTTCCCGAGCTGCTTGACGCGCTCACCCTCCAATAGTATTGCGTATTGAGAGCGAGCCCCGATGGAGTGTGGGATGTTCCCGCCAGCCCAGACAGGTCGACGACCAAAACGGAGAAATCTGATGCGCTCGAGACCTGCAGACTGTACGAAGCGGCACCGTTCGACGCATTCCAACTCAGAGTCGGACTCGACGAGACTCCGGTCGCTCCATTTGAAGGGCTTGCGGGCGTTGGAGCGGCCGGCGGAGGTGGAGCTGTCGTGAAATTCCAAACCTGGGACCAGTTGCTTGGCCCGACAGAGTTCGTGGCATTCACCCGCCAGTAGTACAGTGTATTGAGTGAAAGTCCTGACAGGCCAAACGAAGTCCCCACTATTCCGCTCTGGGTAGCAGCGAACGAAGAAAAGTCTGGCGATGTGGATACATGCAACGCGTAACTCGTCGCACCGCCCGAGGCGCTCCACGTCAAGGTCGGATTTGGTGGAATTCCGGTCGCACCATTCGACGGAGAACTGAGGACGGGAGGTGCTGGTGGCGGAGCGCTCGTCGTGAACGTGGATGCAGAAGAGAATGTCGTGGTCCCGCCCGAATTCGTCGCGCTCACCCTCCAGAAGTATTGCGTGCTGTTCGAGAGTCCGGAGACATTCATGAACGTCGATGTAACACCGCTTTGATTCAGCACAAATGACGGGAACGCTGCCGACGTTGAAAGCTGCACGGTATAACTCGTGGCGCCGCTTGAAGCGTTCCAGCCCAAAGTTGGACTCGTGGAAACACCGCTTGCACCATCCACAGGCGAGGCGAGAATCGGTGGCCCTGGCGCCGCAATTACTGTGGTGAAGGTGAACGGCGCAGAGAAAGAGCTCGCCCCCCCCGCATTTGTGGCGTTGACACGCCAGAAGTACTGAGTGTTATTCAATAATCCCACCACGTTGAACGATGTGCCGACGACTCCACTCTGGTCTACGGCAAGAGCCGTGAAATTGGAGCTGGTGGAAACCTGCACTGAGTAGCTTGCTGCTCCAGGCGAGACGCTCCACGTAAGTATCGGATTGATCTGCACATTCGTGGAGCCGCTCGCAGGAGACGCGAGCGAGGGGGCTGACGGAGCAGTAACAACCGTCGTGAACGAAAATGGAGCTGAGTACAGACTCGTACCTCCTGTGTTTGTGGCACTCACTCTCCAATAATACTGTGTGTTGTTGGACAGGCCAGCCAGAACTGTTGACGTTCCGGTAACATCGGTCTGCGATGTCACAATCGACGAGAAATCAGAAGAGGTCGAAACCTGCACCGTGTAGGTCGCTGCATCCGTCGAAGTGTTCCACGCCAAGGTGGGATTGACTGGGATGCCGGTCGAGGTGTTCGCGGGAGAGACAAGCACAGGTGGCTGCGGCGCAGTTATCACAGTCGTGAAGGCAAAACCGGCGGAGAAAGAGCTCATTCCTCCGTCATTTATTGCACTTACCCGCCAGTAGTACGATGTGTTGTTCAAGAGCGGTCCAACTTGCCGCGAAGTGGCTGTAAGCGTCGTATCGTCGAGCAATATCGAGGCAAACGTGGAAGACGTTGAAAGTTGCAGCCAATACCTTGTTGCTCCCTCCGACGCGGCCCATCCGAGTGTCGTCGTCAATCCCACTCCCCCTGAATTGTTCGCAGGAGAAGAAAGCACCGGGGCTGCAGGCGGCGCAACGATCGTGGTAAACTTGAACGATGAAGAGTACGATCCGCTGCCGCCGGCGTTGGTTGCGAGAACTCTCCAGTAGTACAGAGTGCTGTTGGCCAACGCGGCTGCACTGTATGATGTGCTCGTGATGCCACTCTGTGTTACGACAAGTGTTGAGAAATCAGCGACTGAGGAGACTTGAATCGAGTAGTTCACCGCGCCATCCGGGGCACTCCAAGTGAATGTAGGATTTGTGGGTACGTTTGCGGCATTGTTCTGAGGTGATACGAGACCAGGTGCCGCAGGCACAGCGACAATCGTTGTGAAGGTGAAAACTGAAGAGAACGAACTCGAGCCCCCGGCATTGGAAGCCCGCACTCTCCAGAAATACTGCTTGTTGTTCGCGAGCGATCCAACCTGAAGCGAGGTTTCGCTGACTGTGGAGTCATCCAACGCGAGAGGTACGAAGTTCGTGGAGGTCGAAAGCTGCACACGGTACTTTGTTGCTCCCACCGAAGGGCTCCAACTTAGGGTGAGTGAACCCGGCTGATCGTCCGAGTTGTTGGCAGGCGACATCGGTGTCGGGGGAAGCGGAGCGGCTATAATTGTCGTGAAACTCCAGGCCGACGAATACGCGCTCGTTCCGCCTGCGTTGGTGGCGCTGACTCTCCAATAGTACAGCGTGTTGTTGCTGAGCGATCCAACAGACCGGGAAGTCCCGCTGAGTGTCGGATCGTCCAGGACGGTTGTTGAGAACGACGAAGAAGTCGAAACCTGTAGTCTGTATGAAGTAGCCCCCGGAGAGGCGCTCCAGCTCAACGCAATATTGACCGGTTGATCGCCGGCATTGTTTGCAGGAGACGATAGTGGTGGAGCAGGCGGAGCTGCTACGATTGTCGTGAAGCTCCAGGCTGAC
Source organism: Caldifarciminota bacterium (assembly GCA_903908785.1). GTDB lineage: Bacteria > Hydrothermota > Tepidihabitantia > Tepidihabitantales > Tepidihabitantaceae > UBA2258. The sequence continues at coordinate 4,690 of CAIVTL010000407.1, forward strand.
GAGTACGCGCTTGTCCCCCCTCCGTTCGCAGCACTCACTCTCCAGTAGTATTGCGTATTGTTGGCGAGCGGTCCGATGGATCGCGAGGTCCCGCTGAGAGCCGAATCATCAAGAACAGTTGCTGCAAACGACGCAGAGGACGATAGCTGCAATCTATACGTGGTGGCTCCGGAGGATGCATTCCAACTCAAGGTCAAGACAACCGGCACACCAGATGTGCCGTTCGATGGGGATGTCAGCCCGGGTGCCGAGGGGGGATTGGGTAAAGACGAGGTTGTCGTGAAACTTGAGATCGTCCAGCCGCTTGATCCTCCCGAATTCGTGGCCTGCACCCTCCAATAGTAGTTCGTGGATCCGAGAAGGCCCCGCACTGTAGAGGGGGGTGAAACGATACTGTCTTTGAAAACTCGCGTAGAGAGAGATATATCTGTATAAACCTCCACGTTATATGAGGCGGCGCCGGTGACCAATCCCCAGCTCATCGTCGCTCCGGAAGTGTTCGGAGTTGAGACGAGATTCCCGGGTGCAACCGGGACGGCAACAGGAGTCCTGAATGTCCCGTTCGTCCAGACTCCGGATCCTCCCGAATTTGCGGCTTGAACTCTCCATGCGTAGTCGGTGCCGGGCAACAGGCTTCTGGCGGTCGAGCTGGCCCTAAGGACGCTATCACGCGAGAGACGTGTAATGAAATTTATGTCATAGACTTCAACGATGTACCATGAAGCGTCGCTGATGCTTCCCCAAGTCAGAGCAGCGCTATTGATCGTTGGGGACGCGACAAGACCAGTAACGCCCCCCGGAACAGCAAGAATAGTCGTGAAAGAATACGGCGCCGAGTAGGCGCTGGTTCCACCGGTATTCGTTGCTCGCACTCTCCAGTAATACTTCGCGTTGTTGGCCAGCGGTCCCCCTTGCCGCGAGGTTCCGGTGAGGGAGGAATCGTCAAGGACTGTCAACGCAAAACCGGACGACGTGGAAATCTGGAGCCGGTACGATGAGGCCCCCAAAGATGTACCCCAAACCATGGTCGGATTGGTAGCAATACCGGTTGCGTTGTCTGCCGGCGACGTCAATGCCGGCACCGGCGGGGCAGCGATGATCGTGGTGAAGGAGTACGTTGACGAATATGAGCTTGTTCCCCCCGAGTTCTTGGCATTCACTCTCCAGTAGTAGACTGTGTTGTTAATCAGAGGGCCAACAGACCTCGAAGTCCCGGTCAGTGTCGAGTCATCCACAACCATCGTTGTGAACAAAGAAGACGTCGAAACCTGAAGACGATATGTTGATGCGCCGGATGAAGCCGCCCAGGACAGCGTCGGACTTATAGAAATTCCGGTTGAGTTGTCGCCAGGTGACGATAGCACAGGCACCCCGGGTGTCGCGACAATCGTGCTAAACGAGTACGTTGATGAATA
>CAIVTL010000408.1 GCA_903908785.1 Caldifarciminota bacterium
TACGTCGCGTTCCGCGACCGGCTGCACGAACTGGAAGAAGAAACCGGGGGCGGACAGCGGCCGTAGTCCGCACCCTCGCATTCGTACTGCTCACAGCCGCTGGCGTCTCCGCCACCAAGCCTGATTCCGCGTTCGGCCGCCTTGAACATCCGAGCCTGCTCGTGGACAAGGTGAGCTACCGCCTCGACGTCCTCGACGGCGACAGCCTCGTCAAACGGTACGTGATTGACCTTGGCCGCGACCCGCTGAGGCGGAAGCTGCACCAGGACAATGCGACCACGCCCGAGGGTATCTACCGCATCGTCAGCGTGAGACCGACCTCTACATTCCACAAGGCATTTGACCTGAGCTATCCGAACGATGCGGACCGGCAACGCTACCGGCTGCTTTGCCCGGCAGGCAGGCCGGGTGTCGGCGGCGCAATCCAGATTCACGGTGGCGGCTGCGGGAGCAACTGGACCTATGGGTGCATAGCCTTGCGCGACGAGGACATCGACGAACTGTTCCAGCACCCGGAGATTGGCGTGAACACGAAGGTCGTCATTGTCGGTTCGGAACTCACGCGCGCCGACGTCGCGGCCATAGAAAAGCACCGGACGCCCGCCGAATTGAGCGAAGTGCAGCGACGGCTGGCCCGCGCCGGGTTCAAGGTGCGGGGCGAGAGCGGGAAGCTCGGTCCGCGCACGCGCAACGCGCTAGGGCGGTTTCAGCGCGCCCGGGGCCTGCCGGTCACCTGCGACCTCGACTCACGGACGCTCGCCGCGCTCGGGCTCGCCCGCTAGTCTGTCTTCCTTTCTCTTCCGGAATGCGACTGCCATCAGAACGGTCAGCAGCAGACACAGTCCGACGTAGTGCCAGAGCCATGAGGGCAGGCCAAACCAAAGCGGCGTTGCCTGACGCCAGGCCCAGAAGTCGTTGCCGAGCAGGAAGACGAAGGAGAAGATGGCGACCCAGCGCCAGCCGCGCGCCGTCACCGGCGCGAGAGGCGAGAGGCGAGAAGCGAGAGGCGAGAGTCGGGAGTCGAGAGTCGAGAGTCGAGTTGCGGGCCAGAGGAGGCTGCCGAGGACGAGAACGGCGGTCGTGACGACCGTGACCGGAATCACGGGAAGGAACCCGAACGCGGGCAGGAGCTTGAAGTGATAGAGCACGACCAGAATCTCGCCGACGACTATCGAAGCGAAACCGGCCCAGGCATTGGTTTTGCGCCAGTAGACCGCAGCAAGTGTGACCGGGAAGAGTACCGCCAGACCGGTGAAGGTCTCGGTGGCAATCTCAAGAATCGGAGCCCACGGTTTGAGGGCAAGGGCCAGGCCTGCGGCCGCGAGCACAACAATGACTATCTTCGTGTAGCGATTGGCGAACGGCGAACGGCGGGCGAGTGAAGCGCCGTCGCGGACGACCATCGAGCTGAGAGTCAGCAACTGCGAGTCCATCGTGGACATCAGGGCCGCAAGCCCGCCGGCAATGGCGACCGCGCCGAGCCACGGCGGCAGGAGTTTCGCCACTACCAGTGGCAGAATCTGGTCGGTCTCTTTGCCGGTGAGCCCGGGCAGGGCGAGCCGGCCCATGACGCCGATGGCAACCGGCAGGAAGAAGAGCAGGCCGGTTGCGAGTGGGTAGAGGAGCGTCGTTGTGCGCAGCGACCGCTCGTCCTTCGCGGCAAGAAACCGCTGGAAGAGCTGCGGGAACATCGGGTCGCACAGGAACCACAGGGCCATGTACGAGAACCAGATGCCCATGGGCAGGGCATTGCCGCCGCCGGGCCGGCTGAAGAGCTCGGGGAAGCGCTCAAACACCTGCTGGTTGGCGTGCGAGAATCCGCCGAGCGCGGCAGCCACGCCGAAGAAGACCGCGAGCATTGCCGCGAGCAGGATGATGCCTTGCAGCGCGTCGGTCCAGACATCGGCCTTCATTCCGCCGAGCAGGACGTAGCCGACACCGACCGCGGTCACAATTACTGCGCCCCAGACATACGGTATGCCGAGCAGGCCCTTGAGCGCGTAGCCCGCGCCCATCGGTTGCAGCGCGAGATAGGGCAGGGTGAAGACGACCATGACGACGAGGTACGCGGCGTGGAGCGGGGCATGGCCGAACCGGAGACGGATGAGCTCAGGCGGTGTGACCGCGCCGAGCTTCTTTGCCGCGCGCCATATCGGCACGCCGATGAGGACGAACGCGAGGGCCATGAACCCGGTGCCGAATGCCATTATCGGGTAATAGGCGTAGCCGATGCGATAGCCCGCGCCGGAGAAACCGAACACCGTGAAGGCCGAGAAGTTGGTCGCGGCCATGGTCAGGAACAACAGGATTGGGCCGATTGCCCGGTTGGCCAGGAAGAAGCCCTCGTGGGTCTGCGGGGTACCGCGCCGGGCCAGTCCGCAGCGCGGGCGCCCGGGAGCAAGCCCCCGAAGAAGGAGCGGCCGCCGCGCAAAATCACCACGGGGTATCGCGCGAACGTGCCCTTTCAGAGGATATCCGCGACCAAGGTAAGGCGCATCGCGGACAACGTACGCCGCAAGCCCTACGTCGAGGCGATTGCCCTGCTCGAGGTGCTCCCGCACAAAGGTGCGCGGTTGCTCTCA
>CAIVTL010000409.1 GCA_903908785.1 Caldifarciminota bacterium
GACCGAGTAGCAGGCCACAGGCCTCAAGCTGCGAGCCGCAGCCGTCCGCTACTTGATGACGACGAGTTTGTCGGTCGGTCGGGTGCCGCCCATGGGCACTGTGAAGTAGACCCCGGCCGCGAGGTGCCCGATGGAGTTGTCGCCCGGAACCAGCTTCGCGACAACCCGGCCCGCGCTGTTCACGAGCTGCGCCGGGTCGCTGCCGCGGAGAAAGACACGGCCCATGAACAAGGTCGAGCCGTAGACGCCGGTAGCGGCGGCCGGCGGCAACCGGTCGCGAATGGCGCTGATGAACGGGTTGTAGCAGTTTACGTAGACGTGTTCTCCTGAACGGCTGTCGGCGAATCCCATCGGTCGGCCTCGAACCGGAATCCTGGCCATGAGTGAATCGGTCGACGGGTCAATGACCACAACGTCACTGCCGACCGTGCAGAAAAGATGCCCACTGCCCGGGTTGTACCAGAGCCCGGCAGCGTACCCACCCACCGGGATGCGTGACTGCACGGTCCGGGTCGCGCAGTCAATGCCCGCGACCTCGCCATGCTGGCCGAGAGCGCAGTACATACGGTCGTGAACCGGGTCGTAGCAGAGATCACCCGGACCGCCTGCCACTTCTATCGTGGCAGTGATGCTGTCCGTTGTACCGTCAATCACCAGCACCGTGTCGCAGTCCCCGCCGTTTGCATACACCTCTCTACGGCTTGGGTTGCAGCAGATGCGGTGGAAACCCACGGGGAGTCCGACGACCGCAACGACCGAGTCGCGGTCGCAGTCGACCACCAGCAAGCTCTGTCGTCGCAAGGGACCGGTGTGAGTGGTGACGTACAGCCTTCCGGAAGCAGGGTCGTGGCATGTGGCTTCGGGGCGGAAGCCAAGGATGACGCTGTCCTTGATGGCCCCCGTCGATTCATCAAGTACGGGAATGGTCGTGTCTGACGGGCTGACACAGTATATCTTCGCGCGCAACGAGTCGGGGTAGAACTGCACCGGTCCCTGCCCCACCGCAAGCTGCGCAACAACCGTGTCAGTGTCTGTGTCAATCACGCGCATGTCCACCGGCGGATCTGAGTCCCAGTCGCTGGAGCAGAAGAGCCTGTGGCCCCCCGCGCCTAGGCACAGCGCTACGATTCGGCTGCCGAAATCAAACCGGGCGAGCAGACCTCCGGTTTTCGTATCGAGCGCCAGCAGGTTCCCGTAGAAGCAGCCCGCGTAGAGTTTGTCAGCATTCGGGCTCGCAATGACCACGTCGGTCCAGTCGCAGAGGTCCACCGTGGCAAGCAGGCTGTCATTTTCGGTGTTCAGGACCAGCGCGTCTCTTGTGTCATCGTCGGCGCACACGAGCCTGCGTTCCCGCGTGCTCGCAGCCAGCGCCATTACGGCGAGTCCGGCAGGAATGTGAGTCACTTCCCTGCTCGACACGTCGCAACAGGCAACGTAGCTGCTTTCTTCGCCCCAGTCTACGCAGTAGACCTTGCCAACGAACGGGTCGGCGCAGAATCCGCCGAGGTCGTCCGGAGGTTCCCAGGCAAACGGGATGTCGTCAATGATGGAATCACTGCCGCAGTCAATCACCATCAGGTTGCCGCGTTCGTCGTCCATCGTGTACACCTGGTCGAGCGCTGCGCAATAGACCAGCCCGCCTGTGAAATACCAGTCACCACCAGGTGCAATTCGCGCGAGCACAGAGTCGCCGGTAACGTCAACCACCCACAGTGCTTCGTCGGTGCCGAAGTAGACCCGATTCTCCACGGGACTCCACTCAATCCCGAGAGGTATCACCGCCGGCCCGCTCCCAAGCCAAGCGCAGATACTGTCTGTCCGGGAGTCAATAATGGCGAGCGCGAAGTCAGTGCCGCAGTAGACCCGGCCGGCACTTGGCACGCAGTAAAGTACCTCCGCCCACATGCTGCCGAGGTCGATGGTCTTCAGTGCGCGGTCGGTGGTTCCGTCAATCACGGTGATGCTTGCGGGGAATCCGTAGTTCGCGCAGTAGACCTTGTCGGCGAGCGTGTCGCAGGCGAAGGCGGTTGGCTCAACGCCGACCGCGACGTAAGTCAGAATCCGGTTCGTGCGGCCGTCAACGACCGCGACCTCGTCGCCGACAACCGCGACATACACCTTGTTGGTCGCCGGATTGCAGCCGATTGCCCAGACGCTACCCGGGACGTGCAGAATGGCGACTTTGGCGAGAGTTGAGCCGTCAATTGCGATGACTACCGAATCGCCTTCGCCGGCCAAATAGAACTGGTTGTTCGCCGGGTTGTACTCCACGATGTTCGCACAGTCATCGCCGAGGAACGTATCGGGCAGGGGAATAACTTTCTCCAGTTCCTGCCCAGGGCAGAGTGACGTGACGGCCAGAGCGGAACAGACGGC
>CAIVTL010000410.1 GCA_903908785.1 Caldifarciminota bacterium
GTCTCCTTTCGTTGGTAGGTCATTAACGGACATTTATCACTACCATTTGAAAGCGGGACAGCTTTTTTGTCAATCTCGGCTTTCGGCATCGGCCTAATCATATAGCACTCACAATAAAAGATTATTGACGGGCGCGGGTGCGATGCGCAGGCCGGGGCAAGCTTCTGCGCCTGCCCGAGAAGCTCTAGCCCGAGCCCGGTTTCCTAGTCTGGCACCGCGAAGCCGTCTTCCGAGGATAGCCGCCCGCGCGGCGCGGGAAATCTCAAATCCCAAGCACCAAATCTCAAACAAGCCCCAATGTCTCAATGCTACGAGTAATTCCGGGGACTCCTGGCGGGGCGCGGATAGTCCTACGCGAACTCGGCTGGTCCACGACAGCTTTCGGCTGATGGCTGACGGCCTCGCGCTCGGCGCGGAAGCCATAGACCCGGGGACGCCAACCAGATTCCGCCCGCGTATTTGACACTCCCGGTCCGCAGAGTAGTATTCGCCCGATGGTGAACCCCGAACTCCGCCCGGCCTTGACGGCATTTGAGCCAACGTGGCCGAGAAATTGACTCGACGAAGGGTCCGCTCCTGGCCGCACCGGAAGTGGCATCCGGACGACGATGCCGTGCTGGATCGTTACGCTGATGCCGTGGTGACGGGCAGGTATCCGACCGCGGCGGCGGCAATGCCCGACTGCTGCCGGGAGCTGGCTGCCGCCGGACGGCGGTCCGGTTGTCGGACTTCGGCCACGTGCCAACGCCTGCAGGAGCGCGTCCGCGAGAGAGGTCATCAGCGCGTCCCCCTGTGGCGCAGCTCCGAAGAACGCGTCTACCAGCGCCACGTGCGTCTGTTGTTCGAGGGCCGCTTCAAGCACGTGCGCGACGCGGCCGACGCCTGCGCTAATGTGATGTTGCGCCTGCGCAGCAAGTTCCGGCCGCGGCCATTCACGGCCATCCGCTCTCGCATGAAACGCGAGCTGCGGAGCTACGATTTGCCGAGGTTTAACGGTGAGATGATACCCCAGGAGCTGTGTTTGTTCGAGAAGTACGCGCGGGCAGTGGCCGCCGGCCGATACGCCTCTTCTGCGGACGCGACGCCCGACTGCTACTGCGAGTTGAAACGGATGTACGCGCGTGTCGGAAGGGAGCATTCTCTTCACATCGGGAGATTGGCGGGCCGCTCGAGGGCTGTCGTCCACTGTCGGATCAGGGCTGCCGCCTTCCGGTTGGGCCTCCAGTTTCCGCACCGGCACTGGCTCCCGGCCGAGGAGCGTATCTTCGATGGCTGGCTGCGCTGGTACAGCAAGCACCGTCACGGACGCCGCCTGCATCCGCTTACCCGGGCTGCAAACGGTCTGAGTGATGACCTTGCCAAGCAGGGATTCCGCCGGTCGGTGTGCACGTGCAAGTGGCGGTTGGTAACGACCCGTCGCCGGCTGCTACTCTGGGAGGAAGTCGGGGGGAAGAAGTCGGGACACCTCCCAATTTCTTGCGTACCAGGCGAGAGCGCAGTTTCTGCGACTGGATTGAACGGCGCGGAGGGTGAGAGTACATAGCTGTTAGACACGAACCATTCGAGGAGGTCGGTTATGCGTAACGCGGTAGTGCTGCTGGTTGGTTTGGGATTCGCGATTCCGGCGATGGGGATGCTGCGGGTGAGCGACGCGCGCGGGAAGGCGGCGGTGACGCGTGTCGACCTCTCGGCGCTGAAGGGGCAGCGGGCGATACTGGTTGACCTGGACGGCGACCATACGCCGGACACGGTGAAGGTCCGCTGGGAGCAGACCGGCTACCGGGTGTACATCGGCGAGCCGTACGACGAGGTGATTCTCACCGGTTTTGAGTCGGAAGAGGACAAGGTCTCGATGGACATCGCGTCGGCCTATGTGGCCGGCAACGCCAAGCCGGCGCTGCTGGTGTACTTCACCCAGGCCACGGCGATGGGCGACCACCTGGTAATAATCGATGTGTTGCGGACCACGATGGGCCTTGAGCCACGCTTCTTGTTCGATTCGGACGCCGGCTTCGCCGACGGCCCGGTGGTAGTAACTCCAGGGATGATCGAGATAAGGCATTTCCGCGGCTGGCTGGAGGCGAAGTACCTCTGGGACGGGAAGAAGTACATCGGGCAGAAGGTAGAGGAGTAGGCCGCGGGGCGGAATCAGCGGAATCATAGACAGTCACCTCCTGGAGTCGCAACAGCCGACGGCTCACAGCTTACAGCGGCGCGCAGGATGCGCGCAGTTTCCAGTTCCCAGTTCCCAGTCAACAATCCCTAATCCCCAGTCCCTAACCCCTCGGCCCTCATCCGTCAGCCCACCCCACGCGGTTGAGCCATCGGATGGCACCTGCCTGCGGCAGAGCATTATAATGAACCCACCCTTGGCCGCATCCGCTCAACCGTCCCCCGTCGCCCCGCTACTCTCATATCTATATTTCTAAAAATATGGAAATGTGTAACGGCGGGGCGGAGGTCAGGGACAGCCACCAGTGAGGAATCCCGGCGACACACGATAGAGGATTCTTGCCGGGCGCGGGGGCGATGCGCAGGCCGGGGCAAGCTTCTGCGCCTGCCCGAGAAGTTCCAGCCCGAACCCGGGTTCTTGTTTGGTTCTTGGTTTCTAGTTCCGGTCCCCCAGTCCCCAATCCTTAACCCCAAACCCCACGTCCTAAATCCGTCAGCCCACCCCACGCGGTTCATTATAATGAACCGCGGCCCGTCGGACATCGAGCCCCCAGAACCGATATTGAGCCACGAAAGCACGAAACGGATGGGTGCGGCATGACTCTGGTCCGTTTCATCCGATTTCGTGTCTTCGTGGCCATCAATCTCGGAATCAGGGGAGCACATCGCGGTTGCCACGGTTCAGCGCGCGGATATACTAGTGTAGTGCGTCTTAAATACATTGACTTATAGTGGCGAGTATTGTATGCTGGGTCATGAGCAGGACAGCAGCAGCTATCGGACTATCAGCGGAAGA
>CAIVTL010000411.1 GCA_903908785.1 Caldifarciminota bacterium
AGAGACCAGAATGCAGAACTGGGGAGCGCGGCCGGAAAGATGAACCGCCAAGAGCGCCAAGGTCGCCAAGAGGAGCGGACGGATGAGATGGCCACGAAGACACGAAAGACACGAAACGGACAGGATGAACCACCGATGAACACGGCCGCTTGTCATTCTGAGCGCAGCGAAGAATCGTCGCGCCGAAGACCCTTCGGCTTCGTGTCGCTTCGCGACCTTATGAACGAGCAGGGCGACACTCGTGTCGTCTGTGTTCATCAGTGTCCATCTGTGGTTAGTCGGTGGCATCATCCGGCTTGGCCTCCGCGGCCCCCGTCGGACGGCGCGTGCTTTGGTGGCTTCTTGTTTCGGGGTTCGTCCTCTAGTCTCTCGATAGTCTGTATCAGGGACTCGACATTGGACCGCTCTTCAAGCAGTGCCGCCAGCTCGTCATACTGATGGAACGGAAACAACGAGGTCACAATCGGCTGGAAGAAGACCATCAGTTGCGAGCCGACGAAGGAGAGCGGCTTGCTTGACTCAAGCATAACGATGGCCACCGGGGTCAGCTTCAGGTCGACCACCTTCTGCGCAATCTTGGTGAGAATCTCATCGCGTCGCTCTGCCGAGATGTCCGATGCGAACATCTAGCGAAAGGGATCCAGGGGACGAGGGACCGAGGGATCAAGTGCCCGTGCACTCTGTCCCTTTGTCCCTCTATCCCTTTGTCTCTGGGTCATACTGGATAGCACACGTCGAGTTCGCGCGACGCCTTGGCTTCGTCCAGCCGGCGTACCGGTGTTGTGATCGGGGCCTGGCGCAGGATCTCGGGGTTGGTTCGTGCTTCATCAGCAATCTGTCGCATCGCGGCGATGAACCCGTCGAGCGACTCGCGCGACTCGGTCTCGGTCGGCTCAATCATCAGGGCCTCGGGAACAATCAGTGGGAAGTAGATGGTCGGCGCGTGCATGCCGTAGTCGAGCAGTCGCTTGGCCACGTCCAGGGTCTTGATGCCGTACTGCTTCAGGTTCGTGCCCGAGAAGACGACTTCGTGCAGGCACCGACCCTTGTATGGCAGGTCATACACGCCGTCGAGCTCGGCCCGGACATAGTTGGCGTTGAGCACGGCGCTTTCGGCTGCGTCTTTCAGACCCGCGGCTCCGAGCATCCGGATGTAGGTATAGGCACGCACCAGCACCGCGAACTGGCCGTGGAAACCCATGACCCGGCCGATGGAATCGGGACGGTCGAAGTCGAGGTAGAAGAGGGGATCAAGGGATCGAGGGATCGAGGGATCGAGTGTCCGGTCACTTTGTCCCTCCGTCCCTCCGTCCCTTTGTCCCTCGGCCCTGCGCACGACCGGTCTCGGCAGGAAGGGTTCCAGCGCTTTCGTCACTGCGACCGGGCCGGAGCCCGGGCCGCCGCCGCCGTGCGGGGTTGAGAAAGTCTTGTGCAGGTTGATGTGCATCAGGTCGAACCCGGCGTCCGCAGGCCGGTGCACACCGACGTAGGCGTTCAGGTTCGCGCCATCAAGGTAGACGAGCGCGCCCTGCCGGTGCATAATGTCGCAGATTCGCTTCGCCTCCGGTTCAAAGATACCCAGCGTGTTCGGGTTGGTGACCATCAGGCAGGCGACGCAGTTCGAGCAGGCGCGTTCCAACTCAACCGGGTCAATCTCGCCTCTCTCATTCGACTTTATCTGGACTGCCTTGAACCCGGAGAGCGTCACCGAGGCCGGGTTGGTCCCGTGCGCCGAGTCCGGCACGAGGACAACGTCCCGTGACTCGCCGCGTTTCTCGAAGTACTTTCGTACCATCATGATGCCGGTGAGCTCACCATGCGCGCCCGCAGCCGGTTCGAGCGTGACCGCGTCGAATCCCGTAATCTCCTTCAGCATCTCGCCGAGTTCGTACATCAAGCGCAGCGCGCCCTGGGTCAGGGACTCCGGTTCGAGCGGGTGGAGCCCCGTGAACCCGGGCAGGCGGGAAGTCAACTCGTTCACCTTGGGATTGTACTTCATGGTGCACGAGCCGAGCGGGTAGAACCCTTTGTCAACGTGGTGGTTCATGATTGACAGCCGGGTGAAATGCCGGGCCACGTCAATCTCGCTTAACTCCGGCAGGTCGTTGCCTTTCCGGGCCGTTTCGCCGGCGTCAACTGCCGGCACGTCCAGCGCAGGCAGGGACCATGCCTGCCGGCCCGGGCTCGAGAGCTGGAACAACGTCTTCTCAGGCATCAGCGTTTGTGGCTGGCGACGAAGCGAGCCACCGACCGGTCATAGGTGCGTTCGACCTCGGGTGCAAATACGCACGCCGGCAGCTCATCGCTCGCCCGGTGAAAGGAGATGCACTCGCAGCACTTGCCCTTGCGGCTGCATGGCTCGTAGCTGCAGGAGCAGCTCTGTCGGTTAGCGTTGAGATTGCACTCCATGGCTAGTTCGCGAACTCCTGCTTCAGGAACACGCAGTAGGCATCCATCTCGACCCGGGTTCGTTTCTCGGTGACGGCCACAAGCAGGCGGTTCTTCCACTCCGGGTTGAACCGGTCGAGCGCGACCCCGGCGAGGATACCGTGCTTGATTCCGGTCTCGACAACCTTGGCAGCCGGAACCGGGGTGCGGACGACGAACTCCTTGAAGAATGGGGTAGAGGTTTCAGTCTCAAATCCGCGGACCCCGGCGATACCATCAGCAAGATAGTGAGCCTTGGCCATGCTCTGCCGGGCGACTTCAGCGATGCCGGTCCGGCCCATCGTGGCAAGGTAGACATTCGCGGCAAGGGCGCACAGGGCCTGGTTGCTGCAGATGTTGGAGCTGGCCCGCTCGCGCCGGATGTGCTGTTCCCGGGTCTGGAGCGCGAGCACAAACCCGGTCTTGCCTTCGGTATCCACGGTCCGGGCGACAATCCGGCCGGGCAGGTTCCGAATGTACTTCTTCTTTGCGCTCATGATGCCGAGATAGGGGCCGCCGAAGCTCAAAGGAATCCCCAGCGGCTGGCCTTCACCGACGGCGACGTCGGCGTCATAGGCCCCGGGCGGCTCCAGCACGCCCAGCGATATCGGGTCGGCGGAGACGACCAGCAGGGCGCCAGCCTGGTGCACGATCTCACTTGCCCGTCGGGCAGGCTCCAGGTTGCCGAAGAAGTTCGGATGCTGGATGATGAGCGCAGCCACGTCGGGCGTACACAAACGTTCCAGCGCATCGAGGTCAATGGTGTTGCCGGAGAGCGGGACGACATCAATCGGGATGTTCAGGCCGTGGGCGTACGTCCGGACGACCTCAGCGTGTACGGGATTGATGCTGCCTGCAAGCAACACCTTGGGCCTGCGGCTGATATCCCGGGCCATGTGGGTCGCCTCAGCCAAAGCCGAAGCGCAGTCGTACATCGAGGCATTCGCGGCTTCCATGCCATAGAGCCGGCAGACGAGGGACTGAAACTCATATATGGCCTGCAGCGTGCCCTGGCTGACCTCGGCCTGGTAGGGCGTGTAGGCCGTGTAGAACTCGGGCCGCGAGATGATGGTATCTACGATTGCCGGGACATAGTGGTCGTAGGCCCCGGCGCCGGCAAAGCAGGCCAGTTGGTCGGCCCCGGTATTCTCGGCGGCGAGCTTCCCAAGCTCGCGCACCGCCTCAGGTTCGGAAAGCGGCGCGGGCAAGTCGAGCGGCCGGTCGAGACGGATACCGGCCGGTATGCCGGCGAACAGTTCCTTAACCGATGCAGCTCCGATGCGCTGGAGCATCAGCCTGCGGTCTTCAGCGGTGTGGGGAGTGAAACGCATTAGGCAGATTTACGATTTACGATTGGCGATTGTCGATTGATGGCCGGACGTCCGGGAATCGTCATTCGGCAATCGTCAATCGACATTCCGTCTAGTGGTGCGCCGACCTGCTGGCGAGTTCGGCGTAGGCGGTGGCATCGAGCAGTTTCGCGAGCTCGCTCGGGTCAGAGACCTTTATCTTTGCCATCCAACCGCCGCCGTACGGGTCCTTGTTGACGGTCGCGGGCGAGTCCTTCAGCGCATCATTGGCCGCGATGACCTGGCCGGAGACCGGCGAGTAGAGGTCGGAAACCGCCTTCACTGCCTCAATCGTGCCAAGCGGGTCGTCGCGCTTGATGGTCTTGCCGAGAGCCGTTATCTCGACGTACACGATGTCCGA
>CAIVTL010000412.1 GCA_903908785.1 Caldifarciminota bacterium
ATCTGCGTAATCTGTACTACAAGGACGCAACATCATCGTTTTCGCGACGATGTTTCTCTCTGCCGCCTCTGTCCTGAGGCCATCGGGGTCCTGAAGACCGTCGTCAAGTGCCACCCCCGGTGACGCAAGACTCGGGTTCGGGTCGGGACTCAATCTGTGTTCATCCGTGTTTATCTGTGGTTCCATCAGGTTTGGTTGCGGCCTCCGAGGCCGCGCTATGTAATCTGCGAAATCTGTGGATAGTCATTCCGGCGGTTCTATTCCGGTATTCGGGCCGCCGCGATTGGTTGACGGAACACCGCGATTCCCTACACTTTGTCGGTGAACGAACGATTCCGAATCCCGAGAACCGAAGTGGAACGGCCAAGATGCGAAGTGGAAAGTGGAAATGGCAAAGTGCGGACGGGGACGCCATGCGTGCGCCTGCAACTCGTCACTCGCAACCCGCAACTCGCAACTGGCCGGTGCCTTGGTGGTAAGTTTCTGTCTCGGGTCTTCAGTCATCACCGGGAGGCAGAATGAGACCGACGCTTAGACTACTTACTCCGGAACTTATCAGGCAGATTCTCGACGAGGCCTTCCGCGTGCTGGCCGAACTCGGGGTCGAGATTCATAACCCGGCGGTGCTGGCCATGCTCGCTGAGCACGGCGCGAGCGTGGACGGTAACCGCGCCCGGGCAAAGCGCGAGCTGGTTGAGCAGGCCATAGCCACCGTTCCGCGGTCGTTCAAGCTGCACGACGTAACCGGCAGGCAGACGCACGATTTGTCCGGGGATAACGTCTACTTCACACCCGGTTCGGCCGCGCTCAATATTCTCGACTACGACACCGGCCACATGCGCCGGCCCGCGACGCACGACTATGTGCGCTATGCCAAGCTCGTCAGCCGGCTCGACAACATCGCCTCCCAGAGCACGGCCTTCATCCCGGCCGACGTGCCCGGCCCGATTTCGGACAGCTACCGGTTGTATTTAGGCCTGCTCTTTGGCGAGAAGCCGGTCGTCACCGGCACCTTTACCGTTGACTCATTCAACCTGATGAAGGACCTGCAGGTCGCGGTGCGTGAGTCGGCTGCGGAACTCGCGGCCAAGCCGCTCACCATCTTCTCGTGCTGCCCGACGTCGCCGCTGAAGTGGAGCGACGTCACGTCGCAGAACGTGGTCGACTGCGCGAAAGCATCCATCCCGGTCGAGTTCATCGCCATGCCGCTTTCCGGGTTCATGGCGCCGGTTACGCTGGTCGGTACGCTGGTACAACATACCGCCGAGACCTTGAGCGGCATCCTCATCAGCCAGCTTGCGAAGCCCGGCGCGCCGGTACTTTACGGCGGTTCGCCGGCCGTGTTCGACGTTCGCTACGAGACGACGCCGATGGGCGCGATTGAGACAATGATGATAGACTGCGCGTACGCCGAAATCGGCAAGAGCCTGAATATTCCCACCCAGGCCTACATTGGCCTCTCCGACGCCAAGCTGCTGGACGCGCAGGCCGGGCTCGAAACCGCGAACGGCGCGACCCTTGCCGCGCTTTCCGGTATCAACCAGATTTCCGGGCCGGGCATGCTCGACTTCGAGAGCTGCCAGAGCCTTGAGAAGCTGGTGCTCGACAACGAAATCTGCGGCATGGCCCTGCGCCTGGTGCGCGGCATCGAGCCGAAGGAAGACCTGCCGACCATACCGCTCCTCGAAGAACTGCTGAAGGACAAGCACTTGCTTATCAGCCGCCACACCCGCCGGCACCTGAAGGCCGAGCACTTCATGCCCGGCCCCACCATTGACCGGGCCAACCGGCAGCGTTGGACCGAGGAAGGCAGCCTGACTCTGGGCCAGCGCGCCCACAGCGAAGTCGAGCGGCTCATCGCCGCATACGAACCTTCGCGCCTGCCCGACGGCACCAAACAGGAACTGACACGGTTGATGAGCGCGGAAGCGCGGCGATTTGGAATGGACAAACTACCAGTCCAGTGAACAAGTACAAAGGACAAAGTACTAAGGACAAAGCAAGAGGGAAAGTATGAAGGCCAAACCCGACGCGGCTCTTCCACTTTGCCATTTCCCCTTTCCCCCTTCCGCGTTGGTTTGTCCTTTGTACTTACTACTTTGTCCTTGCGTTCTTGCTTTGTCCTTTGTCCTTACCACTTTGTCCTTTCACCTATACCCCGGCGGCTTGGTGGTTGATTCCAATTGCGGTTCTCAGGGATGAAAGAGATCGTGCGCTTCCCGGTTGATGCCTGCCTGCCGACGGCAGCGGAAGTTCTCGCGGGGCAGGGCGTTCCGGCCGGCCGGCCGACGGCCGAACCCGTCGCCGAGTCCCTGCGCGAGGCGCTCAACCTGTTCCAGGAACTCGCCGCGCCGATTACCGTCGTGACCGGCATTCCTTCTGCCGAGTTCGCCTCGGTCTACCGCGGTGAGGGCAGGAACGCCCCGGAAAGCCCGCTGGCGGCTATCTTCCCGAAGGCGGAGCAACTGGTCTTGTTCGCGGTAACAATCGGCGCGCCGGTCAGCGAAGAAATCAGCCGGCTCTTTGCCACGGGCCGGTTCGACCTCGGGTACCTGCTCGACGCGGTGGCCTCCAGCGGCACCGACCGTCTTGCCCAGAAACTGCAGGAGTACTGCGCGGTCAGGAAACAGGAGAGGAATTCACCACCAGGACACGAGCAAGTTGCGAGTTGCGGGTTACGAGTTGCCGGTGATGAGAATCCGCTTGGCGACCTTGGCGTTCTTGGCGGCTCAACTTCGGTTTCAGGGAGCGCGGGTCGGGCCCAGGCAGGAACCGTGTTTCTCCGTTACAGCCCCGGCTATTGCGGCTGGGACATTACCGGCCAGCGGCAACTCTTCCGGGCCTTGCGACCCGAGGACATCGGCATCACCTTGCGCGAAAGCTGCCTGATGGAGCCGCTCAAGTCAATATCCGGCGTGCTCGTGGCCGCCCGACCCGAAGTCCACCGGTTCGACAACACCTACCCGTTCTGCACCGTCTGTACCACCCAAACCTGCCGCAGCCGGATAGCCGAAATTCAGGATGGTAAGCCACGAAAGCACGAAGCCGGATGAAACGAATCACGGCAGGCTTCAGACACCTGAACCCCAGAACCCCAGAACCCCTGAACCCATTTTCCAAGGATGTAGCATTATGGAACTACTAAACCAAATCGCGACCAGCCTGCAGGAAGGCGACGATGCCCGGGTTGGCGAACTGACCCGCAAGGCGGTCGCCGAGAAGATTCCGGCACGGCAGATACTCGACGAAGGCCTGGTTGCGGGCATGAACGTCGTCGGCAGTCTCTTCCGCGACCACGAGATATTTCTGCCGGACGTGCTGCTGGCGGCGAGGGCGATGTATGCCGGCCTCGACGTGCTGAAGCCGATGCTTGTGAGCGAGAACGTGCCGACCGCGGGTAAGATAGTCATCGGCACAGTCCAAGGCGACCTGCACGACATCGGCAAGAACCTCGTCGGCATCATGCTGCGCGGCGCCGGGTTCGAGGTCATCGACCTCGGCAACGACGTCGCGCCCGAGAAGTTCGTGGAAACCGCGACGCGGGAGAACGCGCAGGTCATCGGTATGTCGGCCCTGCTTACGACCACGATGACCGGGATGCAGCGGGTGGTCGAACTGCTTGACGCCAAGGGCCAGCGCGGCCGCATCAAGACCATCATCGGCGGCGCGCCGGTCACGGCCGAGTACGCCCGCGAAATCGGCGCGGACGCCTTCGGCTTCGACGCCGCCAGCGCGGTCGAGCGGGTGAAGGAACTTGCCGCTCAGTGACAAGTACAAAGGACAACGCAAGGGGAAAGTGGAAAGTGGAAATGACGAATAAGCGGACTTTGCCATTTCACCTTTTCACTTTCCACTTTGCTTTGTCCTTTGTACTTACTACTTTGTCCTTTCGAGCATGAGACCGCTGCTCGACCGAATCCAGCAGAGCGAGGTGCTGCTCGCCGACGGCGCGATGGGCACGCTCCTGCTCGGCGCGGGGTTGAAGCCGGGCGGCTGCCCCGAGTCGCTGAACCTCGACCGGCCGGAATTGCTCGAAGAGATTGCCCGCAAGTACTTCGATGCCGGAGCGGAAATCATCCAGACCAACACCTTCGGCGCTGCCCCGCTCAAGCTCGCCGCCTACGGGCTTGCAGACCGGACCGAGGAAATCAACCGCAGCGCGGTGCTGGCGGTGCGGCGGGCAGTCGGCGACAAGGCTTACGTCTGCGCCTGCTGCGGTCCGTCCGGCAAGCTGCTCAAGCCGTACGGCGACACTGAACCCGGCGTAATCGCGCAGAGCTTCGAACGGCAGTTGCGCGCGCTCACGGCTGTCGGCATTGATGCGGTGAACTTCGAGACGATGATTGACCTGTCCGAGGCGGAAATCGCCGTGAGGGCGGCCAAGTCGGTTGCGCCGGATTTGACCGTGGTCGCCACCATGACCTTTCAACCGACCCGGCGCGGCCTCTTTACCATTATGGGCAATACCATCGCCGAAACCGCCCGGCGACTGACTGCGGCCGGTGCGGACGTCGTCGGCTCCAACTGCGGCAGCGGCATCGAACTGATGGTGGAAATCGCGCGCGAATTCAGGAAAGCCGGTACGATGCCGGTCAGTATCCGGCCCAACGCCGGCATCCCGCACCTTGTCGGCGGGCAGCCGGTGTACCCGGAAACGCCCGAGTTCATGGCCGCCAGGATTCCCGACCTTCTCAGCGCCGGAGTCTCCATCATCGGCGGCTGCTGCGGCACGACCCCGGAACACATCCGCGCCTTCCGCACCGCCTTGGACTCGCTCCGGTCATGACCTCCGCCAGGATTCCGGACAGGACATCCACAGATTACACAGATTACGCAGATGGCTCGAAGAGGAGCGGAGAGATAACCGCCAAGCACGCCAAGACCGCCAAGGGCCCCGACTCCGGATTCCTCCACGACCCCCGACCCCCGAACTCCGGCCCCCGGCCATGACCCCGCGCGAGCGCTGGCAGGCGGCCCTTGAGCACAGAACGGCAGACCGCGTGCCGACCGATTACTGGGCAACGCCGGAATTCAGCGCCAAGCTTGTGCGTCGGCTGGGGCTCAGCGCCAAGTCCGAGGCAGAACTGGTCGCCGACCTGAACCTGCCGTTGAGCAGCAACAACATCAGGCCGTCCGAGGGATTTGCCTGCCTGCGACGGGCTCTGGCCGAACTGGGCGTGGACTTCATGGTCAAGCTTGCCCCGCGCTTTGCCGGCCCGAGCCTTGAACCGGATTGCGACGAATTCGGGTGCCGACATCGAGAGGTCAATTACGGCGCGGGCACGTACGACGAGACCGTCTCGCATTCGCTGGCCGGGTTCGAGTCAGTTGAAGCAATCGAGCGGTCGTACAAATGGCCCGAACCGGAATGGTGGGACTACAGCACTATCGCCGAGCAGGCGAAAGACTGGGCGCAGCACCCGATACAATGCGGCGGGTCGGAGCCGTTCATGGTCTACAAGGACCTGCGCGGCGAAGAACAGGCTTACATTGACCTGAGGCGACATCGCGACATCGTCCATTACTGCATGGACCGGCTGTTCGAACTGGCGGGGCAGAAGACCCGGCGGATGCTCGAACGATTGCCGCCGGGCCTGCTGTTGTTCTGCTACGTTGCCGAAGACATGGGGTTCCAAACCGGCCTGATGATTTCGCCGGCCGACATCCGCGAGTTCCTCCTGCCCGGTATGAAACGGAGGGTCGAGCTTGCCCGCCGGCACAACGCGCTGGTGTTCCATCACAACGACGGGGCGATTGCCGCGATTCTGCCCGACCTGGTGGCACTCGGAATCGACGTGCTGAACCCGGTGCAGTGGCGGGCGAGCGGCATGGAGAGGGAGAAGCTCAAGGCGGACTACGGCGACCGGCTCGTCTTCCATGGCGCGATGGATAACCAGAAGACTATGCCTTTCGGCACGGTCGAAGACGTCCGGCGGGAAGTGCATGACAACATCCGGCTGCTCGGTGCGGCCGGCGGCTACGTCCTCGCCCCCTGCCACAACCTCCAGCCCATCACGCCGGTCGACAACGTCGTCGCGATGTACGAGACCGCGTGCAGTCCGTGAACCGTAGACCGTGAACCGCAAACCGTACTCCGCGGCCCGCGCCGGTACGGCTACGCGCTCTTTTCCTGTATCATCGCGAAGGTCACACCTGACGGTTCGTTGAACAGGCAGATGCGTTCGCCGTCACCGATGGCGAAGGGCTCAATCACGATGAACCCGCCGTGCTCCGCGACCAGCCTGCGTTTGGCGTCGATGTCCTTCACGCCGATGTAAAGGGTGAGAAACGGCAGCTTGGCCTGGCGGAGCGTGAAAATGAGTCCGCGCGAGCAGGTCGGCGTTCCGGGCGACTTCACCCGGTAGAAACCAAGCTTCTCGTCGAACGGCACTTCCCAGTCAAAGACTTTGCGGAAGAACTCCGCCGACTTCGCTTCGTCATGGGATGCGAGTTCCCAGCAGACAATCGGGTCGCCTGTCATTCGCGTCTCCTTTGCGGTGCGTCCGGCATTTCACGTTCCTAGAAGTAGAAGAGATAGCGCAGTTTAACCGCGCCGACGCGGCCGGCGAGTTTCAGGCCTTCGCCCGAGTCGGCCCGGTAGTCGTTGAACGCGACGTAGAGCCAGCTCTTGGGCAGGAAGTTCCACGAGAACAGGCAGCCGACGCGGTTGGTGGCCGGGCCGGTCTTGTCGAAATCCGTGCCCGGCGTGCTGAGTACGACCTCGTCGTAAACGTTGAAGGACATCTTCTGGTTGATGCGGTAGTCAATCTTGGGTCGCGCCACGGTCGTGACGCCGAGGACGCTGCTCTGCGGGTCGCATTCCCAGTAGTTGTTCGCGCCGAGCATCAGCGCGACGCGGCCGGCGAGGTAGTAGGTGAAGGACGCCCAGTCCGAGTAGTTGTCGGCGACGAACCCACGGGCATAGTTGAAGCTGTGGCGGTAGCCGACGCCAAGCTCGGTGTTATACCTGACGCTGCCGCCCCCGGTCGAAAGGTTGGCGAAGGGAGCGAAGTACGCCGTGTCCGCCTCGGCCGTCCGTCCCAGCCCGCCGTCAAAATTCACCTGCCAGCCGTTCCGGAATTGCGGGTTCGCGAAGCACCCCAGAACGTACGACAGTTCGTTGCTCCCCGGTTCCTGCGTTACGGCAATGCTCGGGGCGGCGTAGAGACTGTGCATCGCCCCGTGGCCGGTGAGGTACGGCCCGCTCAGCACCTGGAATCGTTTCAGCCCCGCCCACGGCACGTAGCCGATGTCTTCAACCGAGAACGAGTCGCTGATGACCTGGAAGGCCACCAGCGACAGGAACTTGCCGGTGAAGCCCTGGTACCCGGAGTTGATCGCCCAGCCGAGCCGGCCGTCCTTGTCGCTGAAGGCGGTCTGGACCTCGGCCCGGTCGGCACCGGAACCGTAGCCCCAGTCCCCGGCCAGCGCGTAGTTGTAGTTCCCGGCGCCGGCGGTCGTGCCGCTGAACAGGAAGCCGACATCCGATGCGTCCACGAGTTTGCCCTTGCCCCGGACAACCGCGAATCCGCGGCGCGGTTCGTAGATGCCGGTGGAATCAGCCAACCGGTCGGTATACGCGCCCAGCGCTCCGAAGTTCCAGTTCTCGGAGTGGGTGGTGAACTTGAGCCCGGAAAGGATTGGCACCGGTTCGTTTCTTATCGCCTTGCCGATCTGGCGCGAATAGAAGATACTTAGCGGCGCGAATATCCCCTGGTTGCCGAGGTTTGACAGCCGGAAGTTCTCGCTCCCCTCGACAAAGAAGGGCCTCTGCTCCGACAGGTAGGTCGGGTAGCGGCTGATGTTGAAGGAATACGGGTCGGACTCAATCTGGGCGAAATCGGGCAGCACGGTCGCGTTGACCGTGGCCTGCGGCGTCAGGTCCCACTTGAAGTTGAGGCTGGCGAACGGCTTCACCTTGTTGGCCACACTCGGGCGCTGGTCAAAACGGACGTAGCCTTCGGGGTAAAGCTCAAAGTAGTAGCCTTGCGCGCGGGGGTTGACACCGGTAAGCCGGCCGTAGTTGGATACCCGGTTGCCGCCCTCGCGTTCCTTCACGTCGGTCCAATAGTCGTTCTCCATTCCGTTGGTGATGAACCGATGGAAGTTCACGCCCCACTCGCTTGCGCCCTGCTTGTAGCGTATCGACTTGAACGGGATTTTCATCTCAACTTCCATCATGTTGTCCTGGATGTGATTGGCGCAATACCAGACGGCGTCCCACGACCAGTCTTCGCTCCGGCCGTCGTCGAGTATCTTCCCGCTGCGCCAAAGGCCGCTGCCGTAGACCTTGAAGAAATAGGCCGTGCCCTTGGAGTCGGTCGGGTCGAGGTAGAGCGTCGCTTCTTCCTCCATTCCATAGAGCTGGGCGACCGGCCGGTGCTTCGCGGCGTAGCAGCGGAAGGCGACGTAGAGGTTGCCGTCGTCCTGCAGCACGCGCACCACGGTCCGCTCGCCGGGCGCCGACCCCTCGTCCGGGTAGGCCTGCTTGAAGTCGTCCACCGAGTCGGCTTGCAGCCAGACCTCCTCGATGACGCCGTCGATTCGGGGCGGGGTTGCCGTCCGCTTCACGTTGATGGTCTTGGCCGGCTCCGCGGCCAGCAGCAAAGCAAGTATCAGGAACATAACGCCTCCTGGTCTGAATGTTGAAGAACCCTCGGGTCCTCGCTGTCCGCGCCGTGACGCCTCATCGGATATCCTCCAGCGTGCTCGTCGCCGGGTCGTAGTTGATGAGCCGCCGCGTGGGCGGCGAAAAGGCGAGCGGAACAAAGCTGAGCAATGTCACTGCGAAGGCCGCCGCAATCAACGGGCGCAGCGGCAGCACCTCGGCCAACCCGCCCGCCGCCGCGAACGCGATCGGCGTCAGGCCGCCGGCTATCGTGCCAATCAGGCTGAATACCTTTCCCCGCAGGTTCTGTGGCACCGCAGTCTGCAGGGTGGCGTTGAGGAACGAATTGACCACAGCGTTGGCCGCGCCGAACCCGGCGGCCAGCGCCGCCATCATCGGCACGCTGAGCCATAACGGTAACCCTGCGGCGCACGCCATCGAACCGCACCCGCAGAAGAAGAAGATGAGGAACCGGCGCCGGTAGGCGATGTGCCGCATCGAGGTGAACAGGAACCCGGCAAACATCCCACCGGTCAGGGCGGCCATCACGATGCCATACCCGGCCGAGCCCAGGCCGGGCGTGCGCTGGAACAGCGGCAGCAGCAGCGTGATGCCGAGCACCGCGAAGAAGTTGAGCGCGCCCGCGGTGAGCACCATGTTGCGGATGCCCCGGTACTGCCAGACGAAAGTCAAACCTGCCTTCAGGTCGTGGAAGAACCGGAACTCCGGCGTCTCGTGCCGCACCTTCGGCACGTGTACGGGCAATGAGGCGACCGCTGCTACTAGGTACGAAATCCCGTTGGCGAGGAACATCAGCGGCGCACCCAGCAACTGGTAGAGAAACCCGCCGGCTGCGCTGCCAACTACGCCCGAGCCGGTCTGGAGCAGGGCAAACGCGGAGTTGGCCCGGAGAATCGAGCCGGTCGGCACGATGTCCGGCAGGGCCGAACCGACCGCCGGGTTGAAGAAAGCCGAGGCGATGCTGATGACGATGCCAGCGACCAGCACCATCCAGACCTGCACGTGCCCGGTGAATGCCGCGACACCGACCAGCACGACGAAGAAGCCGCGAACCGCGTCCATCGCGACCAGTATCCACTTCCGGTCCAGCCGGTCCACCAGCACGCCGGCAAACGGCGCAATCGCCACCCGGGGTAGCGTTGACGCGGCCATCAAGGTCCCCATGACTGCGGTTGAGCCGGTCTTCTGCAAAACCCAGAAGCCGAGGGCAATGGCGTAGACCGCGTCGCCCAGGGCCGAGACCAGTTGTCCCTGCCAGAGCAGAAAGAAACTCGTGTTCCAGAGCCGCGGCTTCGCGGCCGGGGCAGCGGTTCCCGCGAACTGCGCGCTCGCGGTCATCGTCGGTTCACTCGTCGCCACGTCGGCTTTCTCTGTCCGGGTCAGTTGACGAAAGCGGGCACCGGCAGGGCGGAAATGGCAACCGGCGCCGGCGCCCACGACGCATGCACGACAACCTCGGGCATCAGGTTCGCGCTGACTACCACTTCCGGCATCAGCCAGCCCGGCCGCTCGGCGGTCACGACGACCGCGGCGACATTGTACTGACTCATGGCGGGGACGGCGTCTTGCGGGGCCAGCTCCTTCGGTGCGCGGGCCTGATTGTCGCAGCCGGTCGCCAGCAGGGCGACCGCGGCCGTCAGTATCAACAAACCGGTTTTCAGATTTCTCATCATTACCTCCATATTGCTCGTTGTCAGCTCGTTTAATTGACGCATTCCCCGGGCGCAATGTTGCACCCGATATTCTTGCTTGCGGCTACTATTAGTAGTCATGCTATACATTAGTAGTTAAATACTACTAACCCACACCTAGCTGTCAAGCTCGGCTTTGGGGTGGGCGGTGCCGGTGGTTTTGGGGGTCGGTTCAGCCTGGTACGGAGCGGGCGCGGTCAGCGGCCCGGCGTAAACGCCGGACCGCGCCATTGGTGGAGCGCGAGGGGGATGGAGCCTTCGGCGTCGAACCGGACGCCCTCGGCCTCGAGCAGCTTCCGCTGCAGGACGCCGCCCGGGCCGGGCAGCGTTATCCGCCCGCCCGCGGCGAGCACGCGGTGCCAGGGCAGGTCCTTCTGCGTATTGAGCACGCGCACCACCTCGCGCGCGCCGCGCGGTTCCCCGGCCATGCCCGCAATCTGGCCATAGGTAGCGACCCTGCCTTTCGGGATGTTCCGAATCAACTCCGCGGCCCGGGACGTGAAACTGTCAGGTTTGGATTCAGAGTTCACAACTGTCCGGCAGCCTTTCCTAGTGTTGAATTACCACCTTGCGGGCGTGAACCGTGAACCGTGTGCCGTCATCCGTGACAAAGTATGTGCCGGAGTTCGGATTCAACGCCCGCCTGCCCGTCGCATCGAAGGCCCTCGCACCGTCCGGCAGGCGGTGCAAAACCGTGGCTTGGAGCTTGAATCTTGCGACTTGTGGCTTGCCGCTTTCCTCGACCCCGGTCGCGTATACGTAGCTACCCCAGATGTCCCAGTTGCCCGAACGGTCCGACTGCCAGATGCACCAGTGCATGGTTACGCCCATGGTTGTGAGTGTCGGGTTGACATCAGTTGCGGGGTCGCCGTCCACGCGCACGTCATCCTCGGAGAACAACGTCCGCGAGTAAATGTTGGCGTTCCCTTCCCGGTCCGAGACCCATGCTGCGGCAACGGGAGCCCAGTAGTCTGTCGTGTACGCGGCCGGCGTACCGCAAGGAGCGTAGTTGTTCCCGGCCCCGGTCGAGTCGCACCAGCGTCGGCCAATGGAGAACGTGTCTGCCGCCGTTCCATAGACGGCCGTGTCGCCGTCGCGCGTCGACTCCCACGTTATGTACGGACCGAGGGGGAACGGGTAGTTGGTGTAGCTCACCACTTCCGGGTTCCGGTCCAGGGCTGCCGAGTGCGCGACTTCCTGCGGTACCTGCCAGGACCCATCCAGATACTCGGTGTAAAAGATGTCGCCGTTGCTTTCCCACGTCAGCAAAGGGCAACCGTCAGAACGTCCGTGATAGCCCCGGCCGAGCCGCGCGCGGCGGATAGGGTCGGTTCCGGACACGGCAATCATCGGGGTTGTCCACGAATCGCCGGCATTGCATACGTACTCGATGCGCCAGCCGTCAGTGTCGCGGCAGGTCCACGTGACCCAGGCCGTGTCGGCCGGGTCATGGCCGATGACGATGACGCCCGGCCAGGCTGAGTCGCCGTCGGCATTGATGCTAGTCCCGATGGCGGCCTGCGGTCCCCACGGGATGCCGAACGTGTCGACTGCCGCGCATATGTCCCCATGCCAGGTGTCGCGGTGTTCCCACACGCACCAGAACCTGGCGCCCGGACGCCAGTTGTTGTAGCATGCCACGGCCGGGTTTACCGCTTCCCCGGGCCCATTGACAGGCAACGCCGGACCCCAGCCGCTACCGTTCTGGAACGAACAGAACTTGCTGAGGACAGTCCACTCCCCGCCATTGAAGTACTGCCAGACCATGCAAGTTGCGTTTCCCCGCAGCCATTCCTTGCAGGTCGCCGGTTTGATGCCGCCAAAGCCGCCACTCAACAGGTACGGTCCAGTCCAATCCTGACCAAGGGCACCAGACATTAGACAGCAGACAGAACACAGGAGAAGAAAGGTCTTCATTACGCCTCCTTATCTTGTGAGAACAATCTTGCGGGCGTGAACCGCAAACCGTGCACCGCATTCCGTCAAGAAATAGATGCCCGGCGCGAGGTCGCCCACGTCATTCGCGCCGGGATGAAGGGCAAGCACGTTCCGTCCAGTGATGTCGAGCAGGCAGCGTGCGGCTTGCGGCTTGTAGCTTGTAGCCAGCGGCAGGAACAGCACGTTCCGGATGACCGAAGCTGTTAGCCGTAAGCCGTTAGCTGTCGGCTCCTGCGGTTCCTCGCTCTGCCCGACAATGTCCACACCGTGAGCGAGCCAGAGACCATCTTGCCGGGGGAGAACCACAATCGGCTGTCCGTCGTCCCCAAGGACGAAGTCCGAGGCGCCATAATTCAACGAGTACTTGTGCCAGCCCCGTGGATCCCGGTATGCGTAGGTGTCAGAGTAGACAACGTGCGGCCAGTCGAGGGAATCAAGGCGCATAACCGCCGGGGCTTCGGGCTCGCCCAGGCGGTCACCTGCGCACATGAAACCTTGACTGGCAAGGGAGTAGCAGGTCACCGGGTTTCCAGTGCTGTCCGTCTCTACCGATGCCGCCGCCGCGTCGTCGTGATAGCCGCCGCCCGTCCATGTTTCCTGCCACGGACCGGCTGTCTTGGTCCGCAGATGCACAAAACCCCAGTACACCTGCATGTTGAAATCGACGTCCTCCACGCTGCAGACCAACGGGTGGTCGTCGCGGTCGAACCGCGCCGGGCCGAACGTGACGTATCCCCAGCCAACTAGACCGGGGGTGAAAGGTACGACCAACTCGCTTGTCCAACTACTGTCCCCCGTTCGTGCCGCGCCGTATACCTGGAAGCCGTCGGTCTGTAGGATGTACGGCTGGCCCAAACGGTCGTAGCTGAGTTGTGCACCATATGACCCTGTTAGCGAGACCGACTCGCTGACCCAGCCGGAATCGGTGCGCCGGGCGTATACGGTCTTGCCCGAGCCAACGGGGTACGCGACGCCGACTTCTCCAAGCGCGCTGACGTCGTAGGATGCACCATTCCCCCCGACCGCCAGACTCTCGCGATGCCAGGTCGAGTCCTTGAGGGCGAACACGATGGTGCCGGAGTTCAGGTTGTAGCACAACGACAGTCTGCCGTCGGGAAGGAATCGGACGTTCGCGCTCGAGACATAGCGCGCAGCCGAATCCACCTGCTCGAACTCCCACTGCTGGGCGAAGGATGTTGCGGCTAGCGCCACTATGAGCGCGGCGGATTTCACTGTTACCTCGACAACATCCTAGGCCGGAATGCCGCGATGTCAAGCGGGCGAAGAGTGGCCTAGTGTTCAAGTGGTCCAGTGGTCGAGTGGAAGGAAAGGGATAGAGGGATCTAGAACTCGAGGGATCAAGTGGCCGAACCGGCTCCGCAGTTCTGGTTTCTGCTCTCTGATTTCTGCTTTGTCCGGGTTCGGGCTTGTAGACGTATAAGACTACAAGCCGCCGGCTCGATTCCGCCGCCTATCCCCTTGTGGAGAAAGGTCTTAGGTGCAGAACCGCAAACTCAAACCCCCACCAAGGGAGCAGTTCCGGGCGTTGCCCTCGAAGTCGCTCTGGAAGTTGTCTACGACGTTGCTTTCCGGCTTGCTGTGAGGACTACGGCTTCCGCTACTTTGACGGCGACTTCACCGCGGACTGCCCGACCATCTCTGCCCGGTGCTCTGCACTGAGCCGGCCCGGATGCTCTGACCGATGCCTTCCAAGTCGCAGGCGAAGGCGACCTGGAAGTAGCCTTGACCGATGCTTTCACGCATGCTTTGAAAGCCACTTTCAGATCTGCTTCCGAAGCAGCTTCCCAGCCAGCTCTGAGCGTACGAACTATCTTGTGACGATGACCTTGCGGACGGCTTGCGTTTGGGCTTGCGCCTCGCGCACGAAGTAGATGCCCGGCTTCGGGTTCAGCACGCGCCGGCCCGTCGCGTCGAATACGACCGCGCCGGTCGGCAGGCTCCGGATAACCGAAGCCGCGACTTTCTCTCTTCCCACTTCACCATTCACTCTTTCCTCAACCCCGGTCTGCTGCTCGGTCACGGTGAGAATCTGGTTGATGGAAACCGCCGTGAGCGTCTGGACGATGCCGGAGGGCCAGCGCACGACCAGCGTATCCACGATACTTGCATCGCCGAGCCCGAATGAGGCGAGCAGGCTGCTTTGACCGCTGTTGCCGCCACCGGTCTGGGCCGAGATTTCGCGCGTCTGCCAGACGTCCAGCCAGCCGATGTGGGCCTTTGCCCTCACCCGCGCGCCGATTGCCGACCGGTTCGACACCGTGCCGACGCACCGGACCTCGAGCCAGTTGTTGCCCGTGCCGTCGTTACGGTACAGGGCGTTGTCGCTGCCGCCGAAGTAGTCGTTCTTGGCTGTGAACAGGTCAAGGTCGCCGTCATTGTCGTGGTCGGCCCAACCCGCGCCCATCGTGTAGTTGCCGTCCGTGACCGCGATGCCGGTGTCGATGCTGGTGAATGTCCCGGTGCCGTCGTTATCATAGAGCCGGTTGTGCCCGTCGTAGCCGCCGACAAACAGGTCGAGGTCACCGTCCGAATCAAAGTCGCCCCACGCGCCACCGCCGGCCCATGTCGCGGTATTCACCACCGGGCTGTCGGTTATCTTGGTGAACGTGCCATCGCCGTTGTTCCGGTAGAGCAAGTCGTTGTACATGCCGAGCACGCCGGTGGCGACAAACAGGTCGAGGTCGCCGTCGTTGTCCATGTCGCCCCAACTCGCGCCGTTGCAGCGGGACGTATCCTTGGCAATCGCACTGGCGGTGTCTTTCGTAAACGTGCTGTTGCCATCGTTGTGATACAGGCAGCACGGCGTCCCGGCGTTGGCTACGACGAGGTCCTGCCAGCCGTCGTTGTCGTAGTCGCCCCACGCGCAGCCGCTGGAGTTATCAACGTCGGTGGCAATCGCGCCAGTGAGAATACGCGTGAACGTGCCGTCGCCGTTGTTGTGATAGAGGAAGTTGACCTGGTCGCGGTTGCAGACGTACAGGTCGAGCCAGCCGTCATTGTCGTAGTCGGCCCAGGCCGAACCGGTCGAGTTGCCGCCGTCGCTGACGATTCGGCCCGTCGTGACCTTGGTGAACGTGCTGTCGCCGTTGTTGGAGTAGAGGAAGTTGTTCTCGCCGTAGTTGGCCACGAACAGGTCCGGGAATCCGTTGTTGTCAAAGTCGCCCCACGTGCAGCCATAGGAGCTGCCGCCGTCGGTCACGACCGGGCCGTCAAGAATCCGGGTGAAGGTACCGTCGCCGTTGTTCAGGTAGAGGAGGTTGTTCTTGCCTTGGTTCGAGTTGTTGTTGGTGGCGAACATGTCCTGGAACCCGTCGCCGTTGTAGTCGGCCCACGCGCAGCCATAGCACCAGCCGCTGTCGTTGACGATTGCGCCTTCGGTTATCTTGGTGAAGCCCGCGAAGGCAACGGAAGCAGACAGAAGACAGAATACAGCACACAGGGATAGTGTTCTTTTCATAAACTCCTCTTAGAACCCGATGCCGAAGGCCCCGAGCCGGACTTTCACTGCTGCGTACGCGCCGGGGTCATTCGCTTCCGCGGGATGAAGGTTGAACCAGCCGGCCTCCAAGCCTATGCCCACGCCATAGTAGTCCAAATCACAGCACAGCGCAGCCCGAACCGTGGGCGACGCCCAATGGAACTCAGACACATACCCGTAGCTCGGCAGGCTTCCGGTCACCTGCACGTAGATGTTCGGGACCTGGCCGTAAAAGAACACCGTCCTTTTGGGGTTCGACCACAGCACGAAACCCACATGCACTGGAAGCAGGGCGAAGTAGTACCAGTCACGCTGCACCCCTTCAACCCAGTACTCGGCGAGGGAAAGGCCTCCAAGGAAGCGACCAGTCTGATACGTAGCATCGGCAAACCTGTCCATGCTTACCAGCCTGGTTGGCAGGCTTGTCAGGATTGTGTAGTCAGTCACGATGTCAAACCTTAGGAACCGCGTCGGCATCTGGCCCGGCTCGGGCGGCCCGCCGAACAGGCCCTGCGCCGGAAGCGAACCGGCCAGCAGACACAGACCGAAGACCGTCATCGTAGCTCGTCTCATACGTTCCTCCTAGAATCCGAGGCCAAAGGTCAGGGCGCGCAGAAGAAACCCGGCATGAAATTCGTTGCAGCGTTCAGCGTGGCCCGCCTCTTCCATTACAATGGTCGCCCACCCGGCCTCCAGTCCCAAGCCGATGCCATAGTAGTCCATATCCGCACGCAGTAGCACTTGCGCCATGGGCTGAATACCTGAAGGACTGATGAACCCACCCTCAGCCTCGATGTAGATATCAGGCGCTCGGCTCCAGAAGAATGCGGCCTTCCGTGGTATTGAGAACAGACTGAAGCCTACGTGAACCGGCGCGAGCACTCCGCCACTTCGGCCATCGATGATGAAGTATGCATCGGCCACCGACAGCCCGACCCTCCCACGGCCAAGAAGACCCTCGACCTTTCCAATCCGGAAATGGTCGCCAAGCCAAAACGACATGCCGTATTCCACCGCGTCCAGCCTGATGAACCTGCTCGGCATCTGCCCCGGTTCGTGCGGCCCGCCAAACAGGCCCGACGCCTGAACCGACCCGGCCAGCAGGCAGGCGGCGAGGAGAATCGTTATCTTCACGGTCTATAGCCCAATGTCGAAGGTGAGGAGCCGCACATAGGCAGCCGCGTAGCCTGTAACGGGTCGGTCCGGCCACGGCGAGTTCGGCAGGTAGATGAGACCACCCTCAATACCGAGGCCGATACCCCAGTACCCGACATTGATGCAGGCATTGATCCGCGCGAAGGGATAGTTCACGAACGAGCCGGCAGCCTGAACACAGAGCTCGAACGGCGTCGAATAGAACGGCCCGGTGCGCGCCGGGTCTCGCGCGATGACGTAATCTGCGTTCAGGGCGAAGAGCGCATTCATCCCAGGGTTGTCATTCCATGACAGATAGTCTTCGTAGAGCGTCAGGCCCGCGCCGAGTTCCCCGTTGCGCCAGCATACCTTCACAAGCCTCGTTGTGAGTCCCGTGGGGAAGTCAACGCCGCTGTTAAGCACCTCAACCCGGAGGTAGCTTTTGGATACCGCAACATGTGGTCTGCCGGGCGTGCCGAAGAAATGTTCCGGTTCTGCGCCCGGCACCGGAGCAGCGGCCAGCAGGCAGGCGGCGAGGAGAAGCAATCTCGGCCTCATAGCGGGTCCCTACCTGGGCAAGACAACCTTTCGCATCCTCGCTAACCCCTGACCCTTGGTCCCTAGCCCTTCTCCCAGGAAATACACGCCGGACTTCGGATTCGCGACCTTGCGTCCCATGGCGTCGAACGCGACCGTTCCCGCCGGAAGACTCCTGACAACCGAAGCCGCCACTCTCTCCGTTCTCACTTCACTATTCACTACTTCCTCAACCCCCGCCGGCATCGAGTCACGCAGGACGTAGATACTCCCGTTGCGGCTCGGGGAGCCAGCGCACGAAATGTAGGTCCGGTTCTGCGTCGTGTTCCAGCAAACTGCCTGCGGGTTGCTGTCGATGGGAATTGTAACGACCACCTCATTCGTCGCGGCGTCAATCACGCTCACGTCGCAGCTCTTGTCGTTGACGCAATAGACCTTGTTGTTGATGGCATTGTAGTAAGCCAGTTTCGGTTGGTTTCCGACCTGGACGGTTGCGACCACAACATCGGTTGAGCAATCAATCACCGTGACTGTGGAGTCTAACGTATCCTGGTCGGTGCAGTAGACCATGTTCTGACGCGGATTGTAGCACGCCGGGATTGAACGATGGCCGGTCGGCACGTGCGTCACGAGCAGGGATGTATTGATGACAGCCACGCCTTGGTCGTCGGTCCCGCAGTAGGCCTTGGCGTCAGTCGAGTCATAGCACAGGCCGTCAGGGTACCGCCCGACGTTCAGACAGGCCTCAACGAACCAGATGTCCGGTTCAACCTGGCCTCTCGTCGTGGTGACCGTCGAGTCCCACCGGTTGGCGCAGAACAGACGGTCCATAGATGGGTCATAGCACATCGACTGCGGGCCGGAGCCAACATCGAGCGCGGCTATGACCACGTGGGTCTGCGCCTCCATGATGACTAACTTACTTGCCAGGTCGCAAGCGCACGCGACCACGGGGCTGTAACCGCTCGACATGTAGCACATGGTCTTTGGTGTGCCGCCTATCTTCGGTCGGGCTATGACCGAGTTACTCACGCCGTCGACCACAGCAATCGCGCTGTCCCAGTACATTCCGCTGTAGATGACGTTGCTCGCGGGGTTGTACAATAGCGACACTCCGCCGGCGTCAGGGATGTTCGTGATGCGCTGGTTTGTCGCGCCATCGATGACGACTAGCGACTGGCTGGGCGATGATGAGCAGTAGACCTTGTTGTTGGTGGGGCCATAACAGAGAGCGGAAGGGCTGGGCAATTCAAGGACTGTCTCCAGCCACTGGCCGGAGGCCAGCGCGGCCAGCAGGCAGACGGCGAGAAGAATCAACTTCGACTTCATAACACCTCCAATGAGTCTGTCACCCCGACCGAAAGGGAGGGGTCTCGCCTGAGGGGCCGAGATTTCTCCCTTCGGTCGGAATGACATCGCGCGCTACCGCTGAACCACGACCTTCCGACAGCTTACGGCTGACGGCTTACCGCTCACGGCTCGGACGAAATAGACTCCGGGCGCGAGGCGGCTCACGCCGTTCGGGCCTGACTGAAGCGCCATCGCCTTGCGGCCGGAGATGTCTATCAAGTCGCTTCTCGATTCTCGCTTCTCGCCTCTCGCCTCTGGCAGCCACAACACGCCGCGGACCACGGTCGGAACGGCATTCATCGTACCGCGCTCATCGTTCATCGTTTCCTCTACGCCCATCGGGTTGAATGCCACTCCTGCCGAGGGGTGGCCTTCGAACCCGGCCTTGATGACCGCCGTCACTCGGTAAGACCGCGTCGTGTCGCCGACTGCGGTCGTGTCGAGGTATGTCGTGTCGGCGAGCGGTCGAGAGAATAGCTTCTCGAACCAGCCGCTCACCTCAACACGTGATACGTAGTAGCCGGCGATATCCGGTTCCGGGTTCCGGTTCCACGTCAGCCGCACGCCGGGGTTGCCGCGCTCGGCCTTAAGCCCGGTCGGCGCCTCGGGGTGGAGCCAGCCGGTGTGCCAGTTATCGTGAAACCACGTGCCCCACGAGGTGTACTCGGGGAAGTAGTGCTCGTCTTCCACCTTCCACAGGCTGGCTGAGCCATCCTGGGTCAGGAGCGCGATTTCGGGATGCCCGTCAAGGTCGACGTCTGCTACCGCCGGGCTGTTGGGCAACGCGGCATCCGGCGTCGGGAAGGGGAAGCCTTCAACCAGGTCGCCATCGATGTTGTAGGCGTAGAGTGCGCCGGGTGTCGTGTTCGAGGCAATCATCGCCACCATGTCGCCCATCATGAACACGATTGGCGAGCACTCCAGGAAGTCGGGCGCCACCGGCCAGCCCGGCATCGCGCCACCGTCCGCGAACCAGCCGAAGAAGCCGTTGCTACCGAACAAGTGGCCGCCGGAGAATATCGAAAGCCGGTTGGTGTCGCCGTAGAGCGCGCCGGCGACCGGGCAGACGTACGGTTGAGCTGAGATTATTGAGTTGGGCCAGCCGGGCTGGTTCGAGCCGTCGTAGCGGAACACGAACACCTGCGGGCTGCCGCCGGGATAGGCAGTGTAGCCGATTTCCAGCTTGCCGTCGCCGTCCAGATCATAAAGCTCCGGTTGCGAATAGCTCGCGCCGTCACCGAGCGTCTTTGGCCAGCCCGGTTCCGCGTTGCCGTCCTTGTCCCAAAGGTAGAGTGAGCGATACGACGGCGCGCAAATCTCGACCGTGCCGTCCGCGTCAACGTCGGCCGCGCTGGCCGTGGCGCACGCCAGGTAGTCGGTGGTCTTTGGCCAGCCCGGATAGACTGTGCCGTCTGCACGCCAGACGTTCACGCGGCCGGGCGGATACGAGGGCGCGATTACTTCTAGGGTGTCGTCGCCGTCGATGTCGAACAGGGTCGGGCTGACCATGCCGCCGGTGCCGCCCGAGCTCTGCGGCCAGCCGGCTACCGCGCTGCCATTCGGCTCGAACGCGTAGACCTTGCCGTCCTTGCATGCGATGACCAGCTCGGGCGTGCCGTCGCCGGTCAGGTCTCCCACCGCAACCTTGGACTGGATCTGGCTGGCGAGCGTCTTGGGCCAGCCCGGCATCGCGTTACCGTGCATGTCCCAGACGTAGACCTTGTTGTCGGTCGAGCCGACGATGACTTCGAGCGTGTCGTCGTTGTTGACATCGGCCAGTGTCACGCCGACCGGCTTGTAGTTTGGGTGGGTGCCGACCTGCTTGGGCCAGCCGGTCATCGGGACGAGCCGGACCGAGTCGGTGCCCGCGACCGGATTCGAGCCCGTGGTGACGGTTGTAATTGCGCCGCCGGCGAGGGCATCGCCGGTACGGGTCACCGGCAGTGCGGACAGCATCGCGGCGATGACGGTCAGGACAAGGATGGTATTTCGCATGGTTCTCCTCCGTATCATATCCCTGTCATTATTGGCCAAATCCGGCCGGAGTCAAGCGGCCGGGCTACGCCGGAAACCGACAGCGGAGCTTGGAGACGGCCAGAAACGGAAACCGCCAAGGACGCCAAGAGGAGTAGACGGACTGGTCAGCCACAAGAGCGAACGACAGGAAACGGAGAGGTCCGGTCAGGACGGCAATTCGTCCTGAGTCGGGGCGCGGGGCTGTTAGATGTCTCCTCTCGCGACGCGGCGGAGGAGTTCGATATGCCTGACTTCCTGCTTCAGGAATTCGTAGACGTTGTAGACAATCGGGCAAAGCGGCAGGTTCCAGAGCACCATTATTGAGCGGGTAGTGAAGTCCCGCTTATGCAGGAACGGGAACTCGGCGCAGGATTTGGGACGAATGTCATAGTGCCGGCAGACGTTGCCGGAAAGAAACGGGCAGGGCTTCTGCCTGACGACGAACTTGCCCGGTTCGTCGGTCTTGTCCAGGTACTTCTGCTCAAACTCGGCCGGCGTCAGGTGCTCGGCTTTGGCCATCCGCTTGATGTCCGGCGCCTCCAGCGCCGCGGAGAGTTCGCGACAGCAGTTGCCGCAGGTTCGGCAGTCGATCTTTGATGAAACCTCGGCATGCAGGCGGCGTACGATAGCGTCAATCTTCCCCGGCTTGATGTCGCAGCCCTTGAGGTGGGTGCGAAAGGCCCAGTTCCTCTTTTCCTTCTGCCGTGCCAACTCCTTGATTCTTGCCAGGTCGGTTTCAAACATGAGTCCTCACTTTACAAATGTCAGCCGCCGGACGTGCACCGTAGGCCGTTCACTGTTTTCCGTCAGGAAATAGACGCCGGGGCCGGACGCGCCGCGGACGCGTTTGCCGGTTGCGTCGTAGAGCACAACTCCGTGCGGCAGGGCCGTGGCGCGGACGATGGTGGCGTGGAGCCTGGGGCTTGAGGCTCGCGGTTCGGGGCCTTCCACAACCCCGGTCTCGGTCTTCTCGTCCCACCCGACGTCGTAGTAGGGGTATTGCCCGCCGCCACGGTTGGGCACGCCCGGCAGGTCGAACCGGTCCTGACCTTCGAAATCCTGCGACGGGGTGTTGTCGCTCGTTCCCGCGTCGATGCAGCGCGACGGGGGGCCGAGCCGGAACCAGACCGTGTCCGCGAAGTTCGGAATCGAGTCGAAGTTGCCCGTCCCGGTCCAGCCGCCTTCGACGTCGCTCCAGGTGACGTCTATCTGCGAGCTATTCCCGTTGTCGAGATAGACCGACGGGCCGCTGCTGGCCGTGTTGCCATAGACAATCGTGTTCCGTACGTCGGGCAGATACTGACCTTCGTTCAGCACGTAGATGCCCCCGCCGCGTGAGGCGGTGTTTTCCACAATCGTGTTATTGTAGATGAACGACAGGTCATAGCGGGTGTAGATGCCGCCGCCTGCATCCGAGGCCGAGTTGGCGTAGAGGAGGTTGTTCGTCACCGTCTTCGAAACCGGGCCGATGGCGTACCAGTTCCAGAGGGTGATTCCGCCCCCACCCCAGCCGCCGGTGCAGTGGTTGCGGCGGATGATGTTACCGGTCGCGGTCGGGCCGGAGCGGACGCCCAAGTACATCCCGCCGCCGGAGTAAGTAGCGGTGTTGTCTTCGATAACATTGTTGCGGAACACGGCCGAACATTCCTCGAGCGTGCAGAGCCCGCCGCCCGAGTCAACGTAGTTATCGAAGATGTGGCAGTACTCGACCACGGGTGAACCATACTCGGCGAACAGGCCGCCGCCTCCGCCGTTGGCGTTCGCGTTGTGCGAGTAGTTGTGGCAGAGCGCGCAATGCGAGACGACCGGCGACGAGTAGTGACAGTAGACCGCACCGCCGCGCACTTCCGGGTACGCGCCATCGTTCTTCACGTACTCGACGCGGCAGAAGACAAGACTGCACCCGGCTGCCGCCGAGTCGAACCGGATGCCTTTCCACTTGTGCCCCTCGATGGCCGAGTCGCGCGTGAAGATGATGGAGTCGGACTCAGTGCCGAGCGCTTTGAGTACACCGTTGACCGTGAAGTGATACGGGCCGCGGAACCGAACCTCAACGCCGGGTTCGATGATGAGCGTCTCCCCCGCAGGCACCGTGGCCTCGCCGACAACGGCGTAAGGGCTCAGCGAATCGCCCCAGACGCCAGACACGTTGCCGGACACCTGCGTCGTGTCCGGCATTGCGAGCGCGCTGCCTGCAACGAGCAGGACAAAGAAGAACGCTCTCATCGCCGCGCTCATCGCATCCATCATACGCCGGTCAGCGGCGAGGTCAAGGCGCTTCAGGAAAGTGCTCTAGGAGTCTGTCGGAGAACTCACCATGATCGGGCAATGTCTCACCGATTTTGGTCTGTGGAAGAGTTGGTCAGCGTAGTCTCCGGTTCGTCGGCTGCC
>CAIVTL010000413.1 GCA_903908785.1 Caldifarciminota bacterium
CCCCCCCAAACCCGATATTGAAAGCCACGAAGACGTTTCATCTCGTAACTCGTAGCCCGCAACCCGCAACGCGTAACTTCTCACTTCTCTCATCTGACATCTGACTTCTAACCTCGCCCCGCCCTCCTCCTTCCTCACTCATCACTCATCGTTCATCACTCATCGTTCCGCTCTCTCCTCTCGCCTCACGCCTCTCGCTTCGCGTCTCGCGTCCTTCGCGCGCAGCGCGCGGGGTTTAGAGTTTGGAGTTTAGGATTTCCCGCGTCCTCGCGGGCAGTTTCCCGCGCCCGGCGGGCTTTGGTGCTTGTTTGGGATTTGGGGTTTGGAATTTGGGGTTTCCGGCGCCTCGCGCCGGCTTGACATCCGCGCGGTATCAGTGCATAATTGACCAAGAGCGAAACGGCCCAAAAGGAAACGACATGTCAGCAACACACCCGAGAGTCATCGGCCAGCCTGCCGCCCGGCTGAGCCGCGCGCGCGAAACCGCTTTCAGGAAGGCGGTGCGCGACGTGCTTGCCGAGCGTGGGGGAAATGGCAGCGGACATACCGAAGCCCGAATCGGCAGAACCGAGCCGGGCTGCACGCAGAGCCTGGCCGAACACCTGAAGCCGTTCTCGGTCTCGCGCATCCGGCATGCCCGAGCGCGGGTGCCGCGCTAGATGCCGGCTGCGCGCTACAACACAAATGTCTTCGTAAACTGCCCGTTCGACCCGGCGTTCGCTCCGCTCTTCGACGCTGTCATCTTCGCGGTGTTCGACTGCGGCTACACGCCGCGCTGCACGCTTGAGATTCAGGATTCCGGGCAGTCGCGCATAGACAAGATCCACGCGCTCATTGAGCAGTCGCGGTGTGGCATACACGATATCTCGCGCACCCAGCCTGATGCCCGCAACCGGCTCCCGCGCTTCAACATGCCGTTCGAACTCGGGCTGTTCCTCGG
The DNA here is from genome assembly GCA_903908785.1 of Caldifarciminota bacterium. GTDB lineage: Bacteria > Hydrothermota > Tepidihabitantia > Tepidihabitantales > Tepidihabitantaceae > UBA2258. The sequence continues at coordinate 941 of CAIVTL010000413.1, forward strand.
GGCCCGACGGTTCGGCTCAGGCAACCAGCGGAACAAAGCCTGCCTGATTCTGGACCGGGACCGCTACCGCTACCAGAAATACCTGTCGGACATCGCCGGTCAGGACATCAGGGCTCACCACAACCGTGTCGAAGACGCGATAACAGCGGTCCGCGACTGGCTTGGCCCGCTGACCAGCGGTCGCCCGTTGCCGGGCGGCGGAGAAGTAACCCGGCGGTACCGCATCTTCCGGAGAGCGCTGCCCGCGCTCTGCCGCAGCCTCAGACTCGACCGCGAAAGCCTCACTTTCACCGACTACACGAACCTCATCTCTTTCTGGCTACAGGAAGAAAGTCGCCTCTCACGCCCGCGCCCGCCGGCCCGCCATCCCCGCAAGCACTGACCGCCCTCTCGCATCTCGCAACTCGTGGGCGGCAAGCTCAGGCTCCCGGTTTGAATCATTGCAGCATTGAAGCTTGTTTGTGATTTGGTGCTTGAGATTTGATATTTCCCGCTCCCCTCAGGCTTTAGAGTTTAGGATTTGGAGTTTGGAGTTTCCCGCGTCCTGCGCGGGCGTAACTCGTAACCCGCAACTAGTCGGAAGCTTCCGGTTTGGACCATTGAGACATTGGTGCTTGTTTGTGATTTGAGATTTGGAGTTTGTGATTTCCCGCGTCCTGCGCGGGCAGTTTTCCGCGTCCTGCGCGGACGCAACTCATCACTCATCGCTCATCATTCATCACTTGCCCTGACGCTTTCCTTGACTCTCCCCGCCCGTTTCCTATTATCCCGAATGTCAAACCGAGCCTCAGTTTGGAGTCGAATTCCCTGATAATGAGGAAATCTCCGCCCAGCGCCGATCGCAGGCTGAGGCCAAGGTCAAGGTGAAGGCAAAGGTAAGGAAGGAAGCCCAATGACCTCTACCTTTACCTTTACCTCTACCTCTACCTCTACCTTTCCCTTAGCCTCTACCTTTACCTCTACCTCTACCTGCCCATGAAAGGCCTCATCCTCGCCGGCGGCAAAGGCACTCGCCTCCATCCTGTCACCAAAGCCGTCAGCAAGCAGCTCCTGCCGGTCTACAACAAGCCGATGGTCTACTACCCGCTCTCGGTGCTGATGCTGGCCGGGATTCGGGACCTGCTTGTCATCAGCACCCCGGAAGACCTGCCCGCGTACGAGCGGCTCCTTGGTGACGGTCGCCAGTGGGGAGTGAGTTTTTCCTACGTGGCCCAGCCGACGCCGCGCGGCCTGGCCGATGCCTTCATCGTTGGCGAGGAGTTCATCGACAAACAACCGGTCGCGATGATCCTGGGAGACAACCTGCTCTATGGCCAGGGGCTGCAGCCCATGCTCCAGGAAGTTGCCACTCTCACCAAGGGTGCGTGCGTGTTCGCATACCCGGTACGCGACCCGGAGCGATATGGCGTGGTCGAACTGGACGGGCACGGCAACGTGGCAAGTCTCGAAGAGAAGCCGGCTCGTCCGCGCTCGAACCTGGCGGTCATGGGGCTCTATTTCTACGACAGCGCCGTATCGGAGATTGCCCGCAACCTCAAGCCTTCCGCCCGCGGCGAGATCGAGATAACCGACCTCAACCGCGAGTACCTGCGGCGCGGGCAACTGCGTGTCCAACGCCTGGGCCGCGGCGCCGCCTGGCTGGATGCCGGGACCCCCGAATCCCTGCTTCAGGCGGCGATGTACGTACAGGCGGTCGAGGAGAGACAGGGCCTCATGATCGGCTGTCCGGAAGAGGTCGCGTATCGTAAGCAGTTCATCGGGTCCGGCGAGTTGCGCTCACTGGCTGACCGCATGGGACCGGGCAGCTACGCCACATACCTAAGGCAGTTGGCAGAGGAAGCAGGCTGAGGTTAAGGTAAAGGTAAAGGTAAAGGTAAAGACATGACTCCTTCCTCAACCTCCACCTCTACCTGTACCTGTACCTATACCTCTTCTCTCCCTCTACCTCTTGTTGACACTGCGGAGTCGGCCGTCTATCATGCAGTGTGATTTCGCTGGAAGCCATCCGCGACAAGGTCCGCCGGCGACGATACGAATTCTCCAGGCACGCCGTCGAACAGAGCATCCTGCGGGATATTCGAGCAATTGAAGTCGAGGAAGCACTGCTGAACCGCAGCGAAGTAGTCGAAGACTATCCCGACGACAAGCGGGGTCCGACCTGTCTGATTCTGGGCTTCACGAATGCTGGTCGCCCCCTGCACGTCCAGGTCAGTCATCCGTCCCGTCCGGTACTCAAGATCGTCACTCTGTACGAGCCGGATTCGGACCTCTGGATTGACTCTAGACACAGGAAGAACTTAGGCTAAGGTGATGAAATGAAAGAGACAATGATCGAAACCGAAGTGACCTACACCATTGCCCACAAGGGCAACTTCTACGTTATCGAACACGTACCGGCCCGGGTATGTCAGGAGACCGGAGAGGAGTTCTTCGCTCCAGAGACCGTCGAGCACATCCAAGCTCTGATCAAGGGCAAGAGGAAGCCGGACCGCACGGTTCGGACTCCGGTCTACGAATACGCGTAGCGACGCGAAGGTGAAGGTAAAGGCAAAGGTAAAGGTAAAGACATGACCTCTTCCTCTGCCTCCTTTACCTGTACCTGTACCTCTACCTCTACCTGATGTATACATCCTTCTCGGAAATGCCCGTTTGGCAGGAAGCCATGGCCGTCGCCGAACAGGTTTTCGCGCTCACCGACAAGCTCCCCCGCAAAGAGGACTACGGCTTCACCTCCCAGATCCGCCGGGCCGCGCTCAGCGTCTCGGCCAACATCGCCGAGGCATTCGGACGGAATCACACCCTGGACAAAATCAACTTCTACTACGTCGCAAGAGGCTCCGTCACCGAAACCCAAAGCCACTTGGAATACGGCCGCCGCGTCGGCTACCTAAAGCCCAAGTCCGCCGAGGAACTCTCAGCCCGCCTCTCGGCTATCTACAACGACATCAACAGAGTGATTCTTTCCCTAAGGAAGTCCTCCAGATGACCTTTGCCTCTACCTTTACCTCTACCTCTCGCTTTACCTCTACCTTTACCTTTCCCTCTCGCTCTACCTGTACCTGTACCTTTACCTCTCCATGAAGCTCCTAGTAACCGGCGGCTGCGGCTTTATCGGCTCCAACTTCATACGGCGTCGCCTTGCCGGCACCGACGACACGGTCCTGAACCTGGATGCCCTGACCTACGCCGGCAACCCGGCGAATCTGCGAGAGTTCGACGCCGATTCCCGCTATCGCTTCCTCCACGGCCGCATCGAGGACCCGGCCGCGGTGAAGGACGCCATGTCCGGCGCGGACGCGGTTGTCCACTTCGCTGCCGAAAGCCACGTTGACCGGTCCATCGCCGACGCCGCGCCGTTCATCACGACCAACGTGCTGGGGACGCAGGTAATGCTCGAGGCCGCGCGCCGGGCCGGGGTCAAGCGGTTCGTCCACGTTTCTACCGACGAAGTCTATGGCGCTTTGGGCAAAGAGGGCAAGTTCACCGAGACGACGCCCCTCCGACCGCGCTCGCCCTACGCCGCGTCCAAGGCGGCGGGCGACATGCTGGCCCAGGCGTACTGGGAGACACACCGACTGCCGGTGATGGTCGTGCGGCCATCGAACAACTACGGCCCGTACCAGTTCCCGGAGAAGTTCATCCCGGTGATGGTGACGAACCTTATCGAGGGCCGCAAGGTCCCGGTTTACGGCAAGGGCGAAAACGTCCGCGACTGGCTCCACGTCGAAGACTGCTGCCGGGCAATAGCGTTGGTGCTCGACCGCGGCCGCCCAGGCGAGGCCTACAACATCGGCGGCGAGTCGGAACGGCACAACATCGAAGTAGCGAGGCTCGTGGTCAAGCAGATGGCCCTGGGCGAGAACGCGATTGAGTATGTGACCGATCGACCTGGACACGACTTCCGCTACGCCTTGGATAACGCCAAGATCGAGCGCGACCTCGGCTGGCACCCCGAAATCCGCTTCGATGCCGGCCTGAGCCAAACCGTAGACTGGTATCGCGAGCACGCCACCTGGTGGCAACCGCTCAAAGAACGCCTGACCCGCGAGAGCAAAGGCTTCTGGACCGACTCCAAGGTCGTCTCGTGATCTCGACCTTCACCTTAACCTCAACCTCTCCGTTCACCTCTACCTTTGCCTCTACCTTTCTCCATGCCTAGTCCCCACCACCGCCACCGTCGCCCTCTTTGGCGACGGTTCAACCGTGGCACAGTGACTACCATAATAATCGCCGTCGCGTTTGTCCTGCTGGGGCTGTTCCTGATGTCCATGTGGCAATCGCAGACTCCCAAGCGGCCTCCTGATATCATCCGAGGGCGGACGAGGTAGGCTGCTCTGATATGGTACGAGACTCGGCCCCCCCGCCGACCGCCGTCCGGTCTTTGGACCCTAGACTCCGGACTTCCGCCTCCTGCAAACTGGGCACTGGCAAATCGCGGCTCCGCCGCGCGCTTTCCTTGACTCTCCTCGCACGTGTCCTAATATCCCCATCCAATGGCTAGAGTGTTGGTCACCGGCGACTGTGGCATGACGAAGGACGAGGCTCAGATGGACATCGCTATTGCCTGGGGATCGAGGACAATGGACTCAGGACGTTTCTTGAACTCAACCTCAACCTTAACCTGTTCTCATGTCTAAGGTTCTGGTAACCGGCGGTTGTGGCTACATCGGCAGCCACACGCTTGTCGAACTGCTGGCTGCCGGCTTCGAGCCCGTCTCCATTGACGACAACTCGCGCTCAAACGAGAGCATTCTCGACGGCGTCGAGCGCATCACCGGGAAACGGGTCAAGAACTACAAGGTTGACCTGCGCGATGCCCGGCTCACCGATGCCGTGTTCGCCGAGCACCGCGACGCAATCGCCGTCATCCACTTCGCCGCCTACAAGACAGTCCCTGAATCCGTAGCCAAGCCTCTCCTTTACTACGACAACAACATCAACTCCCTGCTCAACGTGCTTCAGTGCACGGACGAATTCGGTATTCCCTCTTTCATTTTCTCCTCCTCGTGCTCGGTCTACGGCAACTCAAAGGAACTGCCGGTTACTGAAGCCACGCCTTTTGGCGAAGCCGAATGTCCGTATGCCCGTACCAAACAGATGGGCGAGCAGATTATCCAGGATTTCTCAAAGGTGAGCAAGACCCGTTTCGTTTCCCTCCGCTACTTCAACCCCGTCGGCGCCCATCCCTCCGGCGAAATCGGCGAAGTGCCCATTGGAGAACCCGACAACCTCGTTCCCCGAATTACCCGAACCGCAGCCTCCAATCTCAACCTTAGTCCTAATCTCAACCTCAACCTTAACCTTAACCTTCCCCTCCTCGTTGTCCACGGCAACGACTACCCCACCCGCGACGGCACGTGCATCCGCGACTACATCCACGTCTCCGACATCGCCCGCGCGCATGTCCTCGCGATAGAGTACCTGCAGAAGTCCCCCGTCCCTCGTCCCCCGTCCCTCGTCCCTCATCCGGAGTCCATAGTCCATAGTCCTGAGTCCAGAGTCCGGACGTTCAACCTGGGTTCGGGGGTCGGAACTACCGTCCTGGAGGCTATCGGCGCCTTCGAACGGGCAACCGGCCAGAAACTGAACTACCGCATCGGCCCGCGCCGGCCCGGCGACGTCGAGGCAATCTATGCCGACAACAAGAAGGCAGCAGCCGAACTCGGCTGGCAGCCAAGGTTCGACCTGGACGACATGATGCGCACCGCGTGGCAATGGGAACAAACAGCCAAAGGTAGAGGTTAAGGTCAAGGCTGAAATCATGACTGGACCCAGAACCAAGAACCAGGAACTAAGAACTTAGACCCATGAACTATCTAGTAACGGGCGGCGCAGGATTCATTGGCAGCAACATCGTCGAGGAGTTGCTCAAGCGCGGCCACAACGTCCGCGTCCTCGATAACTTCTCCACCGGCCGCCGCTCCAACCTGGAACCCTTCCTCAGCTCCGCCTCTACCTTTGCCTCTACCTCTACCTTGGAACTCGTCGAAGGCGACGTCCGCAGCCCGTTCACCGTCATGGAAGCCATGGACAAGGTGGATTTCGTGCTGCATCAAGCCGCATTACCTTCGGTCCCGCGCTCTATCAAAGACCCGATTACGACCAACGAGGTGTGCGTAGTAGGAACGTTGAATATCCTGAAGGCGGCCATCGCGTGCGGGGTCAAGCGCGTGGTCTACGCCTCGTCCTCCTCAGTCTACGGCGACTCCGAGGAACTGCCAAAACACGAAGGCATGACGCCGAACCCGATGTCGCCCTACGCCGCCGCCAAATTGGCCGGCGAGTTCTACTGCAAGGTCTTCAGCCGCCTGTACGGCCTCGAAACCGTCGCTCTCCGCTACTTCAACGTCTTCGGCCCGCGCCAGGACCCGACCAGCCAGTACGCCGCGGTCATCCCCAAGTTCATCGCCGCCATCCGCGAAGGTCGCAGGCCCGTCATCTTTGGCGACGGCGAACAATCCCGCGACTTCACGCCAGTAGCCAACGTCGTCGCAGCCAACCTGGCAGCCTGCACGGTGTCCCTCGGAGGGCAGGTTAAGGCTAAGGTTAAGTCTGGGGATGCGGATCCGGCCTCAACCTCTACCTCAACCTCAACCTTTCTCTTGTCCAACGTTGCCTGCGGCGAACGCTACACCCTGAACTTTCTCGTGAGCGAAATCTGCCGGATTCTGGGCAAACACGTCGAGCCAATCTACGAGGAACCCAGACCAGGAGATGTGAAACACTCCCTTGCGTCAGTCCAGGTTCTTAAAGAGAAGCTCGGCATCAGGCAGGGCGTCATCTTTTCCGAGGGGCTGGCGCATCTGGTCGAAGTGACCAAGAACGAAGCACCGAGGTCCGGATGACCAAGGACGTTCCTTGAGCTCAACCTTAATCTCTCCTTCCAACTCTTCCTCATCTTTTGCCGGCGTCCGGGTTGAGTCACTCTCCCGCGCGGACGACCCGCGCGGCTGGCTGACGGAGTTGTTCCGCGCGGACGTGCTTGAGGCGGCCGGGATGGGGGAAGCTCGGCCGGCGATGGCCTACCTTTCGATGACCAAGCCGGGCGTGACGCGCGGGCCGCACGAGCACCGCGAACAGACCGACTTCTTCGCCTTCACCGGGCCGTCTGACTTCGAAGTGACGCTTTGGGACAACCGGCCGGGTTCGCCGTCGTTCAACCGGCGCGAGACTTTCGTGTTTGGGGCAAGCCGCCCAGCGACGCTCATCGTGCCGCCGGGTGTTGTCCACGCTTATCGGAACATCGGCCCGGTCGATGGCTGGGTTCTCAACTTTCCCAACCGACTCTACAAGGGACCGGGCCGGAATGAACCAGTGGATGAAATCCGCTACGAGGACGACCCGGGAAGCAAGTTCAAGGTTGAGGCCAAGGCTGAGGCTGAGGGCCTGCCCGGAGCGCAGTCGCCCGACTAAGATGAGTGAAAACCCCTCTTCCTCTCCTTCCCTAGCCTCAACCTCCGCCTCACCCCCGGTTTCAACCTCTACCTGCTGCGAAGCAGCGCGTCACCTTCCAGGAAGGGCTGGCGGACCTGGTCCAAGTGACCAAGAACAAAGCACCAAGAACCGCATGACATTTGCTTCGAGTGTCAGCACGAAGCGAACCCCGGCTATCCCGATGCAATCATGACTTGGAGGAAGTTGCTTGCCTATGTCGGCTACGCCTTGTACAACATCGGTCCGCGATGGCTTCCGAGCTCGGCTCACCCTCTTTTCCACTGGACGAAGGCTGTCAGGTATGTCCCGGCACGCATGATCATACGGAAGTGTGGCCGGAACGTGAATGTGGAACGGGGAGCCGACTTCCGTCATGACTTGGAGATTGGCGACGGCTCGGGCCTGGGAGAGAACTGCAGGATAGGGTATGATACTAGCATAGGCCGAGACGTGAGGATGGGACCTGAGGTGGTTGTCATCACGCAGAATCACAAGTACACGCGGGAGACCTACGAGGGCTACGTGAAGAAACCCGTAGTCATCGGGGACAACGTGTGGATTGGCCATCGAGTGATGATACTGCCGGGTGTGACAGTCGGGAGGAACGCGATCGTCGGGGCCGGCGCCGTCTGCACGAAGGACGTTCCCCCATATGCCGTGGTCGGGGGAGTCCCGGCTCGGGTCCTCAAGTACAGGGGAGATCCTGATCATTCCCCGCAGCCCAGCACGGAAGAATCGCACCTAGGTGAGGTTAGGGCTGAGGCAAAGGCTGATTAGATGACAGAAGACGGGCGGTGGCGGCGAACGGCGAGCGTGTCCCCGCCTCCTGCCCGCCGCATTCCTTATCGGGCTGCGACGACATCCAACGCCCGGCGAATAACCGTCGTTTTCCGGTTCGACGACTACGCCCGGTGGAGTTCGCGTGTGGGAACTGAGTTGCTCGTGCTCTTCCAGAAGTACCATGTCCCCTGCACGTATGGCGTCGTCCCATACACGTCCGGTGAGTTCTCGACGGACCCCGCGAACTGCGTGCCCCTAGACCAAGCGACCGCAGAGAAGCTGAATGACGCCGTCCGCTGCGGTCTTGTGGAAATCGCAGTACATGGTTTCACGCATCACGCCAACTCGGTTACGCCGTCGAGTCCCGATGGTAAGTCGGAGTTCCGGGGCCTTGACTACTCCTCGCAACTCCGCATGTTGACCGCTGGCAGGAGAGCGCTTGAGAACCTGTACCAGGTGAGTGCAACTACCTTCATACCTCCCTGGAGCAGCTATGACGAGAACACGCTGCGCGCACTGGATGACCTTGGCTTCAAGGTCCTCTCGGGTTCCAGCCACACAGGCGGCATCGCCGCGAGCGGACGTCCTCAGAGACTTCAATTCCTGCCAGCCACATGTGGTCTGGATCCGCTGCAAGAGGCGGTCGGAGCCGCGAGGAAGAGCTCAGATGCTCATCCGGCAATCGTCGTCATATTACACCCTGACGACTTCGTCGCGTTTGACCGCGACAAAGGGAGGTTCACCTACCGGCACTTCGGGGACCTTCTCTCCTGGCTCGCTGCTCAAACTGACGTCGCAACAGAGACGTTGGGCGGGGCGGCGATGCTGGCTCAGGATATGGGTCACCGGCGACTAGAGGCGTTCAGCGCCCTGAAAGCCAGCCAGAAGATGGCCCCGAGTTTCCTCTGCGCAAAAGGGTCCACGTCGTTCTATCCATCCTGTCGCCTCGCACTCAGAATGCGCATCGCGGACGGGGGTCGTCTCGTACTGTTCTACCTGCTGCTGACAGCGGTCACGGCTGTTTTAGCCGGGTTCGCCGCGAGTCTTGTGTTCTCCATCGTGAAACTGGGTACACTACCGAGAATCGCGGAATTCGCCTCCGTGGGCCTCCTTGGGCTGTACGTTATCTACTGCATGGCTGTCCGTTCTCACCGTGCGGTCAGACACAGAAGCATTATGGTCCTTGCCGGACTGCTGGGGGTATGCCTCGGAACATGGGTTTCTGCAAACGCGCATTGGATGCGGACTCCATGGAAGTGAACTGTCACCGGTGGGCTTGATGCATAAGCTCCTCGTAACCGGCGCCGCTGGCTTTGTCGGCTTCCATACCAGCCTCAAGCTTCTCGCCCGAGGCGACGAGGTGGTTGGCATCGACAATCTGAACGACTACTACGATCCGAAGCTCAAGGAAGCCCGTCTCAACCTCCTGCTTGCGACGAAGGACGAAGGACCAAAGACCGGAGACTTCCGCTTCGAGCGGCTCGACATCTCCGACCGGAAGGCGATGGAGGAGCTCTTCAGACGCGAACGCCCGCAGCGCGTCGTCCATCTGGCGGCCCAGGCCGGGGTCAGGCACTCCATCGACCACCCGCATGCCTATGCGGACTCCAACCTCGTCGGATTCCTGAACATCCTCGATGGTTGCCGGCACAACGACGTGGCGCACCTTGTCTACGCCTCATCCAGCTCAGTCTACGGCGCCAACCAGAAGCTGCCCTTCAGCGTTGATGATAACGTTGACCATCCCGTGAGCCTCTACGGTGCGACCAAGAAGGCGAACGAACTGATGGCGCACTCCTACAGCCACCTCTTCAACCTGCCGACAACCGGACTCCGTTTCTTCACAGTCTACGGCCCCTGGGGTCGGCCCGACATGGCGTACTTCAAGTTCACGAAGGCGATCCTTGAGGGCCGTCCCATTGACGTGTATAATGAGGGTCGAATGAGGCGCGATTTCACGTACATTGATGACATAGTCGAGGCCGTCGTCCGTGTTTTGGACCGCGTACCTCAGCCTTCGCCCCCAACCCCTAGTCCCCAACTCCTAGCCCCCGTCTCAGCCTCCACCTCTACCTCCACCTCCACCTCTACCTGTCCTTACAGACTGTACAACATCGGCAACCACACCCCTGTCGACCTTCTCCACTTCATCGAGGTCATCGAGCAAGCCGTGGGGAAGAAGGCTGTGAGGAATTTCCTGCCCATGCAGCCCGGCGACGTACCTGCGACCTTCGCCGACGTGGACGCGCTCATGCACGATGTCGGCTTCCAGCCCGCTACTCCAATCGAGGTCGGGGTCGAACGGTTCGTCTCCTGGTTCCGCGACTACTACCACGTACCGCAGAAGGTTCAGGTTGAGGTAAAGGCTGAGTAGCGAATTCACGACCAAGGACGACGGAGTGACCAAGAACCAGGAGACTAGCGACGCGGCGACAATCTCTACCTCAACCTTAGCCTCAACCTCCGCCCGCACGCTCCGGTTTGTCATTCAGCCCACGAAAGGGCTACCCCGCATCGACTGGCGGGGTTTGCTTGAATATCGGGATTTGCTCGCCCTTCTGGTGCGGCGTGACTTTCTGTCTAAGTACAAGCAGTCAATCCTCGGCCCTGCCTGGTTCGTCATCCAGCCGCTTGCGACCACAATAGTCTTCACTGTGGTATTCGGCAATGTCGCCAAGCTGCCGTCGGACGGCATGCCTAAAATGCTTTTCTACCTCTGCGCGCTTGTCCCTTGGAACTACTTCGCGACTAATCTCAATGCGACCTCCACCACCTTCACGACCAACATGGGACTCTTCGGCAAAGTATACTTCCCAAGGTTGATAATCCCCCTCTCGGTAGTTGTCTCCAATCTCGTTATCTTTGCTATCCAGCTACTTACCTTTTTGGGTTTCTTTGTCTACTTCAAGTTCTTCTCCGCTGCGGGTCCGCTCATCAGACCCACCCCTGAGCTCGCCCTGGTGCCGCTACTGCTGCTTCAAGTCGCGGCCCTCAGCCTCGGCTTCGGCCTGCTCTTCACTTCGCTGACTGTGAAGTACCGCGACCTGGCATACGCAATGACGTTTCTGGTCCAGCTCTGGATGTACGCTACCCCGGTTGTCTACCCCTTGTCGATGGTCACCAACCCGAAGTGGCGCATCATCGCCGCGCTCAATCCAATGACTGCCATTGTCGAGTCCTTCAAGCACGCGTTCCTTGGTGTGGGAACCACCGACTTCCGCTACACCGCCATCTCGGTCGGGCTGACCTTGGTTGTCTTGTTCCTAGGATTAGGGTTCTTCAGCCGCGCGGAACGTACCTTCGTTGATACTATCTGATGAGCAACGCGGTTATTGAAGTCGAGCACCTATCCAAGCTCTACGAGTTGGGCACTATCGGTAGCAGGACGCTGCGGGAGTCACTGGAACGTTGGTGGTATGGAATACGCGGGAAGGAGCACCTACTGCGGAAGGTCGGAGCCAAGCACCAAACGATGCCTGCCGACCATCCTCAGGCTGGTCCGCGTCCCAACACTATGTGGGCGCTAAAGGACGTATCTTTTACGGTCAGGGAAGGCGAAGTCCTCGGGATTATCGGGCGGAACGGAGCAGGCAAGTCGACGCTACTGAAGCTGCTCACCCGGATTACCGAGCCGACGTCAGGACGTGCACTCATCTATGGGAGAGTCGCATCGCTGCTGGAGGTCGGCACCGGCTTCCATCCCGAGCTTACCGGACGCGAGAATATCTACCTGAACGGGGCAATCCTCGGCATGACCCGCACCGAGGTGAAGCGGAAGTTCGACGAAATCGTGGCCTTCTCTGAGGTTGAGCAGTTCATCGACACGCCGGTCAAGCGCTATTCCAGCGGCATGTATGTCCGCCTTGCTTTCGCGGTGGCGGCCCATCTGGACCCGGAGATTCTTGTCGTTGACGAGGTGCTCGCGGTAGGAGACGCTGAGTTTCAGAAGAAGTGCCTGGGCAAGATGGGAGACGTGGCAAAAGGCGGGAGGACAGTGCTGTTCGTGAGCCATAATATGGCGTCGATCGGGAATCTGTGTGGCAGCGTCATACATCTGGACCACGGTCGCATCGCCGATATTGGTGAATCAGAATCGGTGATTTCGAGCTACTTGTCCCTTTCACGAGAGGCGAATCAGTTTTTCGCAAATCCAAGTGAACGCAAAGGCGACCACCGCGTGAGAATTGATGACTTCGGCATCAGCCCTCCGCACCCGCGTACGGGATCGCCGCTGAAGTGCACCTTGGACATTCAGGCCGATGAAAGAGCCGCGGAGGACATTACGGTGGACTTCTCCATTTCGTTCGTCACCGAGTATGGCGTCAAGATCTTCCAGTTGCATTCAGGCCATGTGAATAGAGGCATTGCAGTCAAACCCGGAAGGTCAAGAATCATTGCTGAGATTGACTCGCTTCCCTTGACACCCGGATCGTATAGAGTCAATCTATTCTCTGGTTCAGGGGGAGTGTTGTATGACTGGATACCTGAGGCGTATGCGCTCATTGTTGAGACTGGCTCAATCAGTGATGGCATCTACGTTGACAATCGAGGCTACCCGGTTGTGATCAGGTCAAAGTGGTCAAGAACACCTGACTGACATGAGGAACAGGGTCCTGTTCATTGGCCACTCCGCCTATCGGGCGGGCGCGCAATTGTCCTTGCTGAACTTCATCAAGTGGGCGAAGACAAACGCCGGGTTTGATATCGACGTTCTGCTGGCAGAGGGCGGAGAGCTTGTGCCGGAATACGCACAATTCGCGACGACTCTTGTCGTAGAGAAACCGGGCGGGTCGGAGCGGGCCATAAGAAGGATCGCCCGCCTTCTGCATCTCAGTTACCCCGAGAAGCCGATCCTCGATGCTTCGCAGTACGATCTGGTCTACTCGAATACAATTACTACAGGTCATCTCTTGTCGAGACTCGCTCACCTGGAATGCCCCGTTGTAACACACGTACGCGAACTAGGCTGTTGGATATCGAGAAGCGGTGGTGACAACATCGACTGCGTCAAACGGCGGACGACTCGCTACATAGCGGTTTCAAAGGCCGTGAGAGACAATCTGATCGAAAACCACGCAATACCCGGCGATCTCATAGACGTCATACACGGATTCATTCCCGTAGACGAAATCCGAGCCAAGCCGGTGTCGCGCGGTGCAATCAGAGTCCCCTTGGGTATCCCAGAGGACGCGATAGTCGTCGGCGCGTGTGGCACCGAGCCCTGGATAAAGGGGCTTGACCTGTTCGTCCGTGTTGCATACGAAGCCCTCAAGGCTGGCCCTGAGTCCAAGCTGTACTTTGTGTGGGTAGGAATAGACGCAAGCGCCCTGGGCTCCCACGAACTCCTGTTCGATCTGCGAAGAGCAATCCCTTCAGACAGGGTGCGCATTGTCCCTCCCACGAACGCCCCCTGGCAGTACTACGCCTCGTTCGATATCTTTGCCCTGACCTCTCGCGAGGACTCTTTTCCTAGAGTGAACCTCGAGGCTGCATTATTCGGAGTCCCAATTGTCTGTTTCGATCAGGCGGGAGGATCTCCGGAATTCGTAGAGGATGATGCGGGCTACGTCGTCCCATACTACGACGTGGGCGCTATGGCCGAGAAGATCGGCCTGCTGGCCAGAATCGACGAACTGAGGAAATCGCTCGGGGCGCGGGCACGACAGAAGGTAATGGAAAGACACGATGTCCCGGTGGGGTCGAGGAAGATACTGGGCGTCTTCGAGAAACTGATGGTCAAATAGAGTGGTCCCAGATTCACCTCGCAAGGTGAC
>CAIVTL010000414.1 GCA_903908785.1 Caldifarciminota bacterium
CTCGAAGCCCTTCTTGCCGAAGGGCACGCGCGCCTCCGCGAATCCCATGAACGTCGCGCCGGCCTTGACGGCCACCAACTGCGACATCAGGCTGTGCTGCACCGGGTAGTACTCGCGGCCGAGATGCATGGCGCTGCCGACAAAGGATGGGCCGTTCAGAAGCATCTGTGCCGCGTCGGCCAGTTGCTTCCCGCCCACGCCCGACACTGTGGCGCACTGCTCAACATCAATACTCAGACCTTTGTCCAGACTACCGGCAATGCCGAGCAGGGCAAAAGCCTCGGTTCCCGGCCTCACCTGCAGGAACACGTGCGCCTGCCCGGCCTGCCGGGTCCGAATCGAGTCAATCACAATCAGCCGATTCTCCCGGTCCGCATACCGGGCTTCAAGAGCCGGCCCGGCTGCGACCGGCGACGTGCTGAACATATCACCCACCAGCAAGGTCGTGCGCGCCGCCTTCACCAACTCCATGGTCGCGGCCTTCACGCCGGCCAGCCGGCGCTGAAAGCAGTTATCCGGTTCGACGTATCCGCAAACCAGGTTCGACGTGCCCACGGCATGGGCAAATCCCCACACGAGCCTGACTTCGGCCTCGGTCAGGCCCCGGCTGTACACAACAGCAATATCCTCAGGCTTGGCGGCGGCCAGAGCCTCGCGGCAATACCTCATAGCCTGGTCCCACCCTGTCTCTTTGCCGTCCAGCAGCGGGTAGGCCAGCCGCTGCGGATGGTCCACAACGATGCTCGCGCTATTGCCGCGCGGACACAGCCTGCCCTTATTCACGGTGGCGTCCAGTGGGTACTCCATCCGGAACTGGTAGTCGGACGTCACAATCGACTCGCAACCGTTGAGACAGAATGGGCAGGTCGTACGTACGGCGCTCATGCGAATGGGTTCTCGATGTCTTTGATCTGGGCCCAGGTCAGAACCGGTCCGTCCTTGCAGGTCAGGTATGGCCCGAGCCGGCAATGGCGACACTGGCCAACGCCGCACGACATGTTCGTCTCCATTGACAGGTAGATATTCTCACCCTGGAAACCAGCGTCGAGCAGCCGCTGGTTCACAAACTTCATCATGATTGGCGGACCGCAGACCACGGCGATGCTCTTCTTCTCGTCACACGGAATCTCTTCCAGGAGGCACGTCACGACGCCGACCTTCTTCATCCACTTCTCATCGCTCACATCCACCGACAGGTCGATGTCCACCCCAGGCAGCTTCTCCCATTCCGGCAACAGGTGCCGGTACACGATGTCGTTGGGAGTGCGCGCGCCATAACGCAGATAGATATGCTTGTACTTGTCAATCTCATGGGTCAGGGCCAGGAACAACGCCCGCAATGGTGCCAGCCCGACACCGCCGCCGACAATGTAGATATCCTTGCCCGCGAACTTCTCCAGGGGATACGGGTTTCCGAATGGCCCGCGCACGCCGACCGCGTCGCCCGGCTTCAGACCAAACAACGCGCCGGTCGCCCTGCCCACCTTCATGATAGTCATCTCGAACGTATCCCGCTTGAAGTGCGACGAGGACGGTGTAAACGGCGCCTCGCCGAACCCGGGCACGGTCAATTCCACGAACTGGCCAGCCAGGAACGGTATTTCCCGCTCAGGCCTCAGCACAAACGTCCGGATGTTCGGAGTCTCGTCCATCACCTTCAGGATGGTAGCCGGAATCGCCGCGTAGGGATTGTTCACAACTCGCCCAGCACCTTCCTGATGTCAATCTTGCCCATGCACGCCTTGAAGCACCGGCCGCACCCCGAACAAGCGAACATGCCGTGGTCGGTCTTGAAGTCCGAGAACTTGCAGAAGAAGCGATTGGCAAACCGCTTCACAAACTCCGCGCGCGGGTTGGCTCCGCCGCCGACCCGGGCATACGCAGCCAGGTAGCACGCGTCCCAGACCCTCGTTCGGTCCAGACCCTTTTCCCGGGCCTGGTCATACAATAGGAAACAGTAACAGGTCGGGCAACCCATCAGGCACCCGAAACACTCGACACACTTCTCCGCGTGCTTCTGCCAGAACGATTCGTCCTTCCGCTTGGCGGCTACCGCGGCGGGCAGGCCCGGATTCCACGGCGTCGGGTTGATGCGATTCAGAGCCGCGACCGCGGCCTTCCGCTCCTCCTCGCGCCTCGTCACTCCGGCGTCGCCCTCGCTCGCCTTCCTGAACAGGTCAGGGGCCGCGTCAATCAGCTCCCTGCCCCGTTCCCCGACCTCAAGCAGGAATGCGCCATCGCACACCGAGAGCGCTGCGTCCGCGTCATCCCCGGCAAACGGCGTCAGCCCCAGCAGATTACAGAAGCAACTCTCCTCCGGGACCGGACAGTCGGCGGCGACCAGGATTGTGTTCTTCCTCTGCGCCAGGTAGAACGGGTCATTGAACTCCCCGTCCGTCAGAATCTTGTCATGTACCTTAAGTGGAACGAGGTCGCAGTTCTTCACACCCAGCAGCACGCGGGTCTTCGGCTCTGCCGGCTTCAGCTTTTCGGGAAACGCGCCAACCTGCTGCCGGGGATTGAACATGAACGATTTCACCGGCTCCGAGGCACGAATTCGCCTCAGGGCCGGCGTGACGGTATCGGTACCCGAACCCAGGTCCGCTGGTTCAAGCCGGTGCCAGTGAACCTGGTTCTCGCGCTCTGCCGGGACGAACACGGTGAACCTCTCCAGCAGCTTCGACATCCACTGGCTTCTCAGGTCGGTGGACAGCAAGAACTTGTCCAAGGAATGCTAAGCTACAAGAGAGCCTTCAAGTGTCAAGGGAAACCTTGTGAGTGAAACCTTGTGAGTGTGAGCCCGCGAACCGCGCCCCGGCCTCGCTTGACTAATGCCCGCTGGCGGCGACAATCTGGCGATGCTTTCAGGCTCCGGACTCAGGTCGCGCTAGATGATGACGGGCAGCCGGTCTCCGACTGACCCTTTGGTCATCCTCGAGAGCGAGGGCCTGTCCCTGCTGGTCGTGCGCCACGCCACCGAGCTGTATCGCTCCTACGACCCGGGCGTACGACCCTTGCTCGAACTGGTCGAGTGGTTTCCGGGCGGGCTCGACGGCACGACCGTCGTTGACCGCGTTGTCGGCGCATGCGCCGCGCGCATCTTCGACTACCTGAGAGTGGACCGGGTCATCGGCCTGACCGGGTCGATTTCGGCCGAGCGCATCCTCCATGCCGCCGCGATTACGTTCACCTTCCGCGCTACGGTCGTTGACATCCGCAACCGCGACAACACCGGGCCCTGCCCATTCGAGCAACTCAGCCTCCTGCACCCGGGCCCGCACGACCTCATCACCGCCCTCCGCGCCAAGCTGGCGGAATTCCGCTCCCCTCGCACCCCATGAGACAACCCGGCGTCCGAATTGACTCGACAGTGCAGCCCCTTCTCTACATACTCACGCTGGCCGCCCTGCTCCTCCCCTCTTTCGGCACGGCGCAACCGCAGGGCTGCCGCTACCTGATTATCGCGGCGGACGAGTACGCCGACGCGGTCCGGCCCCTGGCTGACTGGAAGACACAGAAGGGCATGCTCGCGCGGGTCGTGGCACTTTCCGAGGCCGGCTCGACGCCCGCCCAAGTCAGGTCCTGGATTCGAGATGCCTGGAACACGTGGCCGATAAAACCCGAATACGTGCTGCTCGCCTGCAGCCCGACCCAGCTCATGGGCTACA
Organism: Caldifarciminota bacterium; assembly: GCA_903908785.1. Taxonomy (GTDB): domain Bacteria; phylum Hydrothermota; class Tepidihabitantia; order Tepidihabitantales; family Tepidihabitantaceae; genus UBA2258. The sequence goes on from CAIVTL010000414.1 coordinate 3,669, forward strand.
ACTACTGGGACGACACCTACTACGGCGATATGACCGGCGACTATCTCATGGAACTACCGGTCGGCAGACTGCCGGCCGAGGATCTGCACGAATGCAGTACCACGGTTGCGAAAACCCTTGCCTACGAGCGCTTTCCCGAGACTGAAGACACGCTCTGGTATCGCAAAGGCACGACCGTCATCAGCGAGCGCGACCCGGGCAATCCCGACCCGTACTACCAGGTTGACTCGCGTCTTGCCCGCCAGTACTGGCTGAACAGCGGGTACGTGCTGACCGAGAGCCTGTTCAACCTCGCCGGCGACAGCTCGCCTGCAGTCCTTGCCGCGCTGAATGACGGCCGCGCATTCATCACCTACCGTGGCGCGGCCGGCGGAAACTGGGACCTGCCGTTCTTCGACTTCTATCCTGGTTATCCCGGCAACTGGCACAACGGCGCGCGGCTTCCGGTCGTTATCGGCGCCACCTGCTACACCATCACGCTTGCCCCGGGCGAAGAGATGCTGGGCAACACCTGCCTGCGCTACGGCTCCCCGGAAAGCCTTGGCGGCATGGTCGCCTATTTCGGCACCACCCTCGGCGCGAACGAAGTCTCGCAGTATCGCAGCGCGTGCTTCCGGGGATTCCTCAAAGCGGTCTACGACGAGGGGCTGTACCGCCTCGGTGACGCGACCGTGCGCGGCCGCTGGCGGGTTGACTCGCTCTACCATGAGCCGGACCGGTACGCCGAATGGGCCCTGCTCGGCGACCCGGAGTTGAACCTCTGGACATCCGCTCCCAGAACTCCGAGCGTCACCCATGCGCCGGCAATCGAACCCGGCGAACAGGTCTTCCCGGTTATCGTTGCAGCCGGCGCCGCGCCCGTCTCCGGCGCGCTGGTCTGCTGCATGATGGACTCGACAGTCTACGCATGGGATACCACCGACGCATCGGGCCAGGCCCGGCTCAACATCGACCCGACCCATCCCGGTCCGATGGCGGTCACGGTCACCGGTCGGAACCTGAGGCCATATGAGGGCCGCGCACTCGTGCTCGTCACCGGCGCCGCCTACGTGTCCTACCTGAAGCACACGATTGTCGACAGCCCGCCCGCGGGCAATGGCGACGGCCTGGCCGGACCCGGCGAAACCGTCACGCTGCCGGTCTGGGTCGTCAACTACGGCGACTCAGCCGCGCAAACGGTAACCGCCGTGCTCTCGACCGCGGACACGTTTGCGACACTGCTTGACTCGGTCCTTGGTTTTGGTGACATCCCCGGCCGCGACTCGATCGGTTCGAACCCCGAAGGGTTCCGGCTCAGCATCGACCCGGCCTGTCCGGACCGCCACGTCATCGGCTTCGACCTTGAGTGCCGCGACGTACGCGGCGACACATGGCCCTCGGGCTTCGCGGTCAGAGTCTGCGCGCCGACGCTTCACCTGTCCGCGGAGACCGTGGTGGACACGGCCGGCAACCGGAACGGTCGGCTCGACCCGCTCGAGACCGCCCAGCTCGTCGTGACGCTCAGTAACACCGGTCTGGGCCCGGCTGACAGCACCCGCTGCGTGCTCCACTCTGCCGACCCGCGACTCGTCGTGACCGACTCCCTCGCCGCCATCGGCACCATCCAGGGCGACTCAATCGTCGCCAATGCGCAGGACCCATTTACGGTCGTTGCGGCCGACATGGTACCCGAAACTCAAGTCCTCTGCACCCTGCGAGTCTCCTGCCACGCGCGGGAGTACGCATTCCCGTTTACCATCACCGTGGGCGCTATCACCGCCCTCGACCCAATCGCCGACGGCCCGCGCGTCCCGCCGCAGTACTGGGCCTTTGACGACGTTGACGCCCACTATCCTGAACACCCGACATACGGCTGGGCGGAAATCAACGCCATCGGCACGCGTCTCCCGCTCACCGACAACCAGACCGTGACGATTGACCTTCCGCCCGGGTTCGGCCCGTTCAAGTACTACGGACAGCGCTACACCCAGGTCTCAATCTGCTCCAACGGCTGGCTTGCGCCCGGGGCAACGACCTCGACGGCATGGACCAACGGGCGGCTCCCGCGCAACAGCGGTCCGCCCATGCTCGCGGTAAACTGGGATGACCTGTACCCGACAACCGGCTCGGCCGCCTGGTACCTCTACGACACCAGCGGGCATCGCTTCATCGTCCAATGGGACTCATTCCACTACCGCTACTCAAGCACCCGCTTCGACCGGTTCCAGGTCATCATCCGCGACACCACCACGGCCGCGCGCGACGGCAACAACGAGTTCACCTACCAGTACGCGACCGCGAACTGGATAAGGTCCAGCACCGTCGGCATCCAGGACCCGACCGCGTCCATCGGCATCACCGCCATCTACGACACCACGCGCAACCACGCCGCGGCCCCGATTTACGCCCACCGCGCCATCAAATTCACCACCGACCCACCAATCGTCGGCATCTACGACGCCAAATCCCAAATCCAAAATCCCAAATCCCAAACCCTGACGGCCTTCCCCAATCCCTTTACCGGCACGACGAGAATCAGCTTCTCGCCTCTCGCCTCACGCTTCTCGCCTCTCGCTCTTCGCATCTACGACGCGCAAGGACGACTTGTCCGTTCGCTCTCCTCCCTCCTCTCTCC
>CAIVTL010000415.1 GCA_903908785.1 Caldifarciminota bacterium
CCCTCTCTGCCAACGTACGTGAGACACCGAACCCCCGGAAGTTTAGTGTAGAGGGCGAGTCGGGAAACGAAGATGTCCACGAATTTGGAGATGTCCCAGATGGCGGCGGATACCGAGGTGGTGGCGAAGGCGGCGCGGCGGCGGTTCACGGCCGCCGAGAAGCTGCGGGTCTTGCGCGAGGCGGACCGCTGCACCAAACCGGGCGAGCTGAGCGCGCTGCTGCGGCGTGAGGGGTTGTACTCCTCGCACCTGTCGACCTGGCGAGTGGCGCGACGGAACGGCGAACTGGCGGGGCTGACGCCGCGCCCCCGCGGCCCGCAGGCGAAGCCGGTCGATCCGCGCGACAAGAAGATCGCCGAACTCGAACGCGAGACCCGTCGGCTCCAGGCGCGCCTCGAGCGCGCCGAAGGGCTGATCGAACTCCAAAAAAAAGTTGCGCAGCTCCTGGGCAACCCCCTGCCCAACGACGAGAGGGCGTGATGCAGGCCGTCACCGAGATGGCGCCGCGGTTGGGTGTCGCGCTGACGTGTGCGGCACTGGCACTGCCCCGCGCCACCTACTACCGCAGCCAGCAGCCACGTCCCGAACCGAAGCCACGACCAACGCCGGCTCGCGCGCTGCCGCCGGAGGAACGCGCGCAGGTGCTCGCCACGTTGCACGAACCGCGGTTCGTGGACCTGGCGCCGGCGGAAGTCTACGCCACGCTTCTCGACGAAGATCGCTACCTGTGCTCGGAGCGCACGTTCTACCGCGTGCTGGAGGAGAACGCGGAGGTCCGGGAACGCCGCAACCAGCTCCGGCATCCGCACTACACTGCGCCCGAGCTGCTGGCCACGCGGCCGAACGAGCTGTGGAGCTGGGACATCACGAAGTTGCTGGGCCCGGAGAAGTGGTCCTACTTCTACCTCTACGTGGTGCTCGACGTGTTCAGCCGCTACGTCGTGGGCTGGATGCTGGCCGAGCGTGAGTATGCACCCTTGGCCGAGAAGCTGATCGCCGAGAGCTGCGAGCGCCAGAACATCAAGCCCGGCCAACTCACCGTGCACGCCGATCGCGGCCCGGCGATGAGGTCGAAGCCAGTCGCGTTGTTGCTCGCCGACCTCGGGGTCACCAAGAGCCATTCGCGCCCGCACGTCCCGAACGACAACCCGTATTCCGAAGCGCAGTTCAAGACGATGAAGTACCGACCCGGCTTTCCGGACTGCTTCGGCTCGCGCGAGCACGGCCGCAGCTTCTGCGGCGACTTCTTCCCCTGGTACAACACCGAGCATCATCACGTCGGGCTCGGGCTGTTCACGCCGCACGATGTGCACTACGGGCTCGCCGCGGCGAAGCGCGAACAGCGCGCACTCGTGCTCGCGGAGGCGTTCGCGAAGAACCCGGAGCGGTTCCCGAACGGGCGCCCATCGCCGAGGCCACTGCCGACCGCGGCCTGGATCAATCCGCCGAAGCCGCGCGTCGAGGGCGAAGAGGTCAAGAATCCCATGGCCTCGGAGTCGAGCCCGACCACGATCGTGGCTGTGCGGTCATCCTTGGAAGCCGATCTCGAGCGAAAGCAGTCCACAATCCCGAACCGCGCACTTGGAGACCGCTACACGACCGCAGCTCAGTAAATTCACGAAGCGAGTGTCTCAAAGTCGTTGACAGGTTCCGGAATTTGGGGGAAGGCCGCCGCCGCTGGGGAGGAAGAGCGACTGCCCCAGCGGTTCCGCCGGGGTAGTGGCGACGGCATGCATGCACACGGGGATGGAACGCAACACGGGAAGCCCGATACGGCGGAGGGTAGCGGCCTCC
>CAIVTL010000416.1 GCA_903908785.1 Caldifarciminota bacterium
ACCTGCCGGAGCACGTGGTCGAGCATGCCGCCCTGCTTCACGCCTTCGGCCGAGCCCAGCACGATGACGGGCACGTTCATCGTTACCTTCTCGCCGGCGTGGATCTTCTGGAAATCGACGTGCAGCAGGCCGCCGGTCATCGGGTTGCGCTGGAGCGTCTTGATGACGCATTTCTGCGCGGGCCGGCCGTCAACCTCGACGTCCACAATCGGGCTGTGGCCCCGGATTTCCTCGAGCAGCCGGTCGAAGTCGTGGGTCGACATCGCGAGCATCAGCGACGGTTCGCCGTGCCCGTACATTACGGCCGGCAGGGTTCCGCTGCGGCGGAGCCGACCCACTTTGCCCTTACCGGTGTCGGTGCGTTGTGTTGCTTTGACTATGTATGCCATGTTCTCCTCTACATGAATAGTGAGCTGACCGACTCGCTGCGGTGGGTGCGGAGGATAGTGTCCGCGAACAACGACGCGACGGGCAGCACTCGAATCTTGCGGATTAGCTTCTTACGCGGCAGTGGCAGCGTATCGGTGACAATCATCTCATCCAGCGGTGATTTCTGGATTCTCTTGACCGCGTCTCCGGAAAAGACGGCATGGGTGGCCACGGCCATCACCGACCGGGCTCCATGCTTCAGGAGGGCCCGCGCGGCCAGTATCAGCGTCTTGCCGGTATCGACCATGTCGTCGAAGATTATCGCATCAAGGCCTTCGACTTCGCCCACGACGTTCATGACGACGGCCTTGTTCGGTTCCGGCCGACGCTTGTCGATAACCGCGAGCGGCATCTTTTCCATCAGCCGCGTGGCGAAACCGCGGGCCCGGTTGGCCCGGCCGGTATCGGGTGCGACGACGGTGCAGCCGTCGACCCCCCGTTTGAGGAAGAAGTCGACCAGGACCGGCGTCGAATAAAGGTGGTCGACCGGGATGTCGAAGAAGCCCTGTATCTGTTCGGCGTGCAGTTCCATCGTCAGCACGCGGTTGGCACCGGCCCGTTCAATCAGGTTGGCAACGAGCTTGGCCGAGACCGGGACGCGGGGCTTGTCCTTGCGGTCCTGCCGTGCATAGCCGAAGTACGGGATGACGGCCGTGATCCGTTCAGCCGACGCGCGCCGCAGCGCGTCGATCATCAACAGCAGTTCAAGCAGGTTATCGGCGGGCGGCTGGGTGGACTGGATGACGAAGGCGTCGCTGCCGCGCACGCTCTCGCGGATGTTGACCCGGATTTCGCCGTCCGCGAACGTCCTCACTTCGGCATCGCCGGGCTTGATGCCGAGGTGCTCGCATATGTTCATGGCCAGGGGTACGTTGGCCCGGCCCGAGAAGACTTTGAGCTGACCTTGCATGTTACCTCGCTCGCGCGCCGGCCCGCGGGCCGGGTTCATTCTACTGGGGCGGAAGGAATCGAACCTTCATAACAGGATCCAAAGTCCTGGGTCCTGCCAGTTGAACGACGCCCCAAAGCTAGGAGAAATTCCAAATCCCAAACTCCAAATCCCAAAGAGGATTAGGAGGACGGCCTATTGGGTGCTGGTTTTGACGCAGTGGAATCGATTCCGGGCCAGGGTGGCCATCGGGTCTTTCCAGCCTTTCGTTCGCACCAGGCCATAGACCGTACTGCCGGAACCGGAGAGTGAAGCTGCGAGCGCGCCGTGCCGGAGTAGCAGCTCCCTGGCACGACCGAGCGCAGGATGTCGCCTGAAGACCGCGGGTTCGAAGCTGTTCCTGAGTTGTGCGGCGACCTGGTCCGGTTCGTTGCGCCTCAGGGCGGCGCGCAGAAGCTTAGGGGAAATGACCGGCCATGTCAAACCCCGCCCGGCTCCGCGCAGGCGGTCAAGTTCGGCGTAGGCCCATGCAGTTGCGACCGGGAATCCGGGAAAGCAGAGCAGCACCTCGAGGCGCGGCAGCCGGATTCGGCGCAGTTTCTCACCTCGGCCCCGGGCGATGCACGGTCCGCTCACGAGAAACGCCGGCACATCGCTGCCCAGAGACGCGGCGATGAGGCGTAGTCGGCGCGGGCTCAAGGGTCTCCCGAACAGTCGGTTCAGACCCGCCAGTACGGTGGCCGCATTCGACGAGCCGCCGCCGAGCCCGCCGCCGACCGGGATGCGCTTGCGGATGCGAATCCGGCAGCCGGCGTTGACGCGCGCCGCCTGCATGAATGCGGCCGCGGCCTTGTGCGCCAGATTGCCAGGGCCAGACGGCACCTCGGCGGAGTCGCACGAAACCTCGATGCCGGTCCTGGTTCGGCTGATGGCAATCGTGTCGGCCAGCTCGACCGGCGCAATGATGGTGACGATGTCGTGGAAACCATCGGCCCGCTTCCGGCCGACCCAAAGCCCGAGGTTAATCTTGGCCGGAGACGATAGGACTAATCGGTCCAATTCGACCTATTCTTTCAGGTAAGTCGAGGCCGGGTCCAGATTCCAGTCCGGGCCGAAGAAGCCGGCGGCCCTGACCCCGGTCCAGCCGTACCGCCGCACGCTGCGGTCGAAGACTATGAAGTCCGGTATGCCCGCGCCTGACGACATGGCGCTCCAGAACATGGACAGCCTGGTGTTGTCGGGGTCGGTGCCCATTCGGACCAGCACGAGCCGGTTCGGGTTCAGCGGGTTGGGATAGACAAACATCGCGGCAAGACTGTCGCCTAGGTCCGAGTTGCCCAGCGACATCCGCCCCGCCTTCACGCGAATCGGCAGGCGGTCGGCAATCCGACTTGTGACCGCGTTTTCTTTCGGACCGCCATACAGCACGAGGTTGTACAGCGCGATATCCTTGGGTGTGACTTCGCTATCGGGGACGACACGGGTCCGGCCGTTTCCGATGAGCCACCAGCGCATTCCGTCCTGCGTCGCCGAATGGCGCAGGAACGGCGTCAACCCGGAGTCGGCTGTCCCGTACACGAGCAGGAACGGCTTCATCATCGCCTGTTTGGCCGGGCCGTACAGGTCCGATGTCTTGGTCGTAGCCGCAGCCCGCGCCGGGCCGGCTGCCCAGCCTTTGTCGGTGTAGTGAAACGTCAGGTGCGCGGGCACGGCGTCGCTCCGGCCTACCAGTCTGCCGTCCACCTCTACGGCGACCCGACTTGGGAAGAACGGCTGGCCGGTCAGTTCCAGGCTGAACTGGGCGATGTTCGCCGTCTTGACCGAGATGAGCGAGTCCGTGGCCCATGCCTCCATGTCCGCGTCCCGGCCGACCGTGCGCACGCGCTCAATCACAGCCCAGTAGCTGCGGTTGGACTGGCCAAGGTCGGCAGTGCGGAAGCGGATATGACGTGGCCCGGGGTCGCGTCGCTGCGCCTTGAGGAAGTCCATCAGGTCGGTATCGTCGACACAGGCCAGACCGTCTTCGTAGCTCCACCAGTGGGGGCGGTTCGGCACTTCCTTGTACGAGTACTTGTAGCCCAGTTCATTCAGCCACTCGGCGAAGGTGCGGCCGTGGATGGTCGGTACGTTGTCATCGTCGCCGCCGTGGAGGATGTACATCGGCAGGTTGAGCGCGTTCACGAGCATCGCCGGCGTATTGTCGGGCCGCATCGCCATGTCGCGAACCGCGAGTTGGGCCGGGTCGGCGAAGATGGCAGCTCGCTGCAGGAACGTCGGGACGTACAATTGGATGTCGGGCCAGCCGGCTTCTGGCGCGGCGGCAGCGAACCGGTCAGCGTGGGCTAGGCCAACGTGCCACGTGCCGTGACCGCCCATAGAATGGCCGGTGAGCAGCACGCGGTCGCGGTCAATAGGCAGGGTGGCAAGCGCATAGTCCAGGACTTCCATGGCGTCGAGTCTGCCCCAGTCCTGCCAGTCAAAGCCGAACGGGCGGCGGTTGGTCGCGGCGACCACGAACGCCCAGTCCTTTGGTTTGTAGGCATCGGCCTGGCCCGATGCCTCGACGCCCGCGCCATGCAGGGACAGAATCAGGGCGTAGCGCCTTGCTGGGTCATAGTCCTTGGGATAGAGAACCGAGTAGTACTGGCACGAGCTGTCAACCGCCGAGAGGAATGTCACTTTGCGTGACTGCTCGGGTCGGCGGATGCGCAGGTGTGTCGTACCCGAGCAGGAATTTCCGGCGCATGTCGCCTTCACAGTTAGTGTGAGCCCTGCCGTGTCATAGGGCCGTGCCGGGGTGGAAATCCGCACCGGGGCTTTCTGCGCGCCGAAGCCCGGCACGTTCAGTACTAGCGCCCGGCCCGCAGTTTCGCCGGAAGGCAGCGTGACCGCCAGTCTGACCGTGTCGAGCCGGTCGGGCGTTGTATTCAGCACCGGGACTCCGAGCCAGCCGGCGAGACTCGAGTCAGCCACAAGGTCGGGCGTGGTGATGTCCTCGGCCACGACCGTGAACGGCGCGGCCGGTGGCGTGAGAAGGAACCGGACCTGCTGGTCACCGTACCCGGAGATACGCAGGAGCACGCGATTCCGGCCGGAGTCGAGCTGGACCGGAACCTGGAACCAGCCGTTGCCGTACACGTCGCCAAGATAGTTCCTGCCGTTGAGCACGAACCCTCCGAGTTTCGGCGCCAGCGCCAGGGCGCGGCAGGCCTGCGGGCAATCGAACTCGGCATAGGCAAACCCGGCACAGGACACGCCGACATTGCCGTAATAGTTCTGCAGCGAGTCCCAGCGCACGTTCTGGTAGTCGGTGTTAAGCCAGCCGAGCGAGTCAACCTTCACCTTGCGGCAGAGCGTGATGCCGCCCTGTGCAAGGCCGGAACGGAACGTGTCGCCCTCGGACGGCCGGAAGGTCAGCGGGTCTTCGACCACGCCGGTGATGCCTTCGCGCGTCCCAACCGAGAACGGCCCGCACACCAGCCACTCGCGAATCTGAACCGAGTCCGCGAGCCCGGGCAGGAGTGCCGCCGAGGCGGCTGCGCAGAGAAAGGTCAGCGTCGCGAATAGTCTTCTCATGGTTGTTGACTATATCCCGGTTCGGCTTGAGGTCAAGAGTCCGGTCTATATGCCTGTTCCGCAGCGAAGGCGTCACAGGTGGCTCGCGTCAGTCGGCGGCCTGGCGGAATCGCCTCGGCCTGTGAGCCGTGAGTTGTCGGCTATCACCCCCTGCGCACTCGACCCCTCGACCCCTTTCCTCTCTGCTTGACTTCCATCCCAGCCCGACTATGTTCTTGACGATGAAGACGCGTGCCATCGCGCTTGGAAGCACCCGGAAACATAGGAGGCGTCCCTTGCAGTCTCTCGTGCGCATGAAACGCTGCGCGGTTGTTGTTCTGCTCGCGACGGCATTGCCGCTGCTGGTCTCCGTCTGCAAGAAGCTACCGGTTGGCCACCCGCCCGCGACTCCGAGCGAACCGATGGGCATCTCCAACGGCGGCTACAACACGTCGTACGAGTTCTCGGCGACCACGACCGACCCTGACACCGACAGCGTCGCCATCCACTTTTCTTGGGGCGATGGAGCATCATCCGAATGGAGTCCGTGGGTTGCCAGCGGCGAGACAGTCGCTATGTCCCACTCATGGCCAAGCCCTGGCACGTATCAAGTGAAGGCGCAGGCCAAGGACAAGCCGGGCACGACCTCGGACTGGTCGGCAGCGCACCCGGTGGTCATAGTCTCGACCCAAGCCCCCAACACGCCCGGCACGCCAAGCGGACCTTCCGATGGGCACAGGGACACTCTCTATACTTTCACAACGATAACGACTGACCCTGACGGCGACGGTGTCTGCTACCGATTCGCGTGGGACGACGGTGACACGTCGGGCTGGAGCGACTGGGTGCCGAGCGGCAACGCCATTGCGCTTTCTCATGCTTACGTTCGGTCTGGCACATTCGGGGTCAAGGCGCAGGCCAAAGATGCGCACGAGGTGAATTCCGCGTGGTCGAATCCGCATCAAATCGTCATCCCCAATCCCAATCCACCCGACATGCCGACTGCCCCATCCGGTCCGGCCAAAGTGCATGCGAACCGCACCTACAGCTTCGCGTCCCGAGCGTTCGAACCAGACGGAGACAGTGTGCAAATCAGGTTCTGCTGGGGTGACGGCGACACATCCGGCTGGAGCCAGGTCGTCCCATCTGACAGCACAGTCACGATGAACCACTCTTGGCAGGATACCGGCTCCTACTTCGTACGGACTCAGGCCAGAGACGTGTACGGTGCGACGTCACCGTGGTCGTCCGAGCTGCTGGTTGACGTGGCAGTTAATGATCCGCCCTATACGCCTGCGATCCCTTCCGGACCCACGGAAGCGACGTGGGACATTCTGTATAGCTTCTGCTCATCGGCGACAGACCCGGAACGTGACAGCGTTGCCATACGTTTCGATTGGGGGGACGGTGATACGTCGCAATGGAGTTTCTTCGCTCCATCTGGTTGTACACTTACGTTGGAGCATGCGTGGAGGGACACGGGTTTCTACCATGTGAGAGCGCAAGCGAAAGACGAAGCTGGCTCTTTGTCGCCATGGTCCGACTCCTCCAACGTGCAGATCACTCGGCTGAGATGGCGCTTTCAGATTGTACCCGGCGTTTCCACCTCTCCCGCGATCGCTGCCGACGGCACGGTCTACGTCGGGGCGTACTACAACCTGTACGCCATCAGCCCTAACGGAGTTCTCAGATGGCGCTGCCAAACCGGGGAAGGCGACGCGTCCTCTCCCGCGGTTGCTGCCGACGGCACGGTCTACGTCGGGGCGAATGGCTACCTCTGCGCCATCACGCCGGATGGCTCGCTCAGGTGGCGCTACGAGATCGGCTATAACGCCCACACTCCCGCGATTGCCGCGGACGGTACGGTCTACGTCGGGACGGATGACTACCTCTATGCCATCGACCCTGATGGCTCCCTCAGGTGGTGCTGCGAGATCTATCCCGAGAGCCAATCCTCTCCCGCGATCGCTGCCGATGGCACGGTCTACGTCGGGGCGAATGGCTACCTCTGCGCCATCACCCCGGACGGCTCCCTCAAGTGGCGCTACCAGGCCGGAGGCAGCATCTCCTCCTCTCCCGCGGTCGCCGCCGACGGCACGGTCTACGTCGGGTCAGACAGTTGCCTCTACGCCATCAACCCTGACAGCACTCTCAAATGGCGCTACCGGACCGGCGACTACGTCGAGTCCTCTCCCGCGATCGCTGCCGACGGCACTATCTACATCGGGTCGGGGGATCACTACCTTCACGCCATCAACCCCGATGGATCCCTCAAGTGGCGCTACCGGAGCGAGAGTGAAGTCCGTTCCTCTCCCGCAGTTGCAGCCGATGGTACAGTCTACGTCGGGTCGTGCGACAGTTGTCTCCACGCTGTCAATCCAGATGGATCTCTCAGGTGGCGCTACAAGACTGGTGACTACGTCGAGTCCTCTCCCGCGATCGCTGCCGACGGCACGGTCTATGTCGGGTCATGGGATTGCCACGTCTACGCCATCCATGGCGACAGCCCGCTCGGCGACACCCCCTGGCCCAAATTCCACCACGACCTCAAGAACACCGGCCGCGTCGGGGGCGGGCGCTGAACCTAGGTCTGCGGCCTGGCGTTAGTCCCCGATGCCGGTCATGCCTGCCCTCGAGTCCGAGAATGCACGCGATGGCGAGCATGGAAAGGCGGTGCTTACACAGATGAACGCACGACAGAGATTCGAACTGACGATTCAGCGGCCGTACATGTTGTCGGCACACTACGCAGACTACGAGGAACAGGCGCATAGCATGTTCCGCGGATACTCAGTTCTGAACTCGCCAGCAGACCCCGAGAACGAGGCCGTCTACGCAGCTGTTTTGTCGGACGGCCTCAGGATGGCGCTCGTCCTGGCGGTGTCGGCGATGGATGCGTACTTCACTGACAAGTACGTGGAGGCGTTCATTCCGTACCTGAGGAAACGCGGACCCAACCAGGACATGGTCGAGTACTGCACAAAAGCCAAGATTGACGTGCGCGTTGCGCTGGAACTCCTGTGCAAGAAACGCCCCCTTGAGAGCCTCCGTGCGCACGTAAGCCAGTATCTTAGTTCCTATGTCGCCCAGGACATCCGGAAGATAGACGACCTGTACAAGACCATCGGGCTAAGAGACCTCTCCAGGAGTGCCCAAGCCAAATC
>CAIVTL010000417.1 GCA_903908785.1 Caldifarciminota bacterium
CCACCGTGATGATGAAACGGAAGGGAGATCCCGGCACCTTGAGCCCTTCCAGCCGGGCCAGGTCGGCCGTGACGAATCGGCACTGGCCGCCGAAGCGGCGGAGCCGCTTGCGGGCGAAGTCGAGCATCACTTCGGACCGGTCCACGCACGTGAAGCGCGCTACCGGTAGTCGGTCCAGAATCAATGCTTCAGTCTTGCCGGTGCCGCAGCCGAGGTCGAGTATGCGCGAGCCGCGCCGCCAGTTGTCCCGAATGACCGCGGTGAGAATATCGAGCTGTTCAGCTTTCAGGGCGTTCGGGGGCTGCGCGTCCCAGACGCGCACGAACGCGGCGTCACGCCACTTGTCAGACATGTCAGACGTGTCGGACTGGTCGGACGTGGTGTCCGCGCTCCCTAGACTTTCGCAGTTCTGACCTTGTCGGCGATCGCGTCCAGTTCCTTGTCCGCGAACGGCGGCGTCATCCGGGTCTGGGCGAAGTGGTGGAACGCGAGGGTCTTGTCGAGCAGGTTCTCCTCACCTTTGACGCTCGGGATGAGCAGCATGTGCAGGTGCGGGACGCGCGTGCCGCGGATGAGCATCGTCACGTACTCGCAGTCGAACGCGTGTTTAATCTTGCGGGCGACCGCGTAGCAGGACTTAAGGAACGGGCCGGCGATGCCGTCCTGCGGCTCCATGTCGGTGAACCACTGGACGTGCTTCTTGGGGATTACCAGGCAGTGGCCGCGCGAGATTGGGTGCAGGTCGAGGAACGCGAGGGTGTGCTCGTCTTCATAGACCTTCCGCGCCGGGGCTTTTCCGGCCACGATTTGGCAGAAGATACAATCAGCCATTGGGTTTGCTCCTTACCAGTCGGTTGGTTTGCAGACGATCTCTTTCACTTGTGTCTCGAAGAACTGGCGCGAGTGGGCCGGGCGGATGACAATCGCAGCGTCCGCGCCGGAGCCGGTGCCCGCAATCGCGACGATGTCTTTGCTGTAGGGGATGAGCCCGGCGTCGAGTGCCATGACCGCGATTTCGACCGCGACCTTGATGCCCTCGCCCAGCGTGCGATACGTGAACGCGATGGTCTCGGCCGGGCCGAGGCCGCCGAACTTCAGGCGGATGGCGCGTTCAACCCCGGCGAACAGGTGCGTCGTTCTCAGGACAGGTATTCCATGTTCGGCCAGCTCATTCTCAGTAGATTCGGGCAGTTCGTTCCGGCCGAACTCGCTGAACCCGGCGTGATGCGTCACGCAGACCGCCTCAAGGTGCGGCGGCAGTAGTCCGGCCAGTTCCAGCGCGGTCTTGCCGGTCGTCGAGGCGACGACGACGTGCTTGATGCCAAGTTGGTCGGCCCGCTTGAGCGCGACCTGCAGCGTCGTTCGGGTCAGTGCTTTCTGCTCAGTCTTCTTCATGGAGGTGGGCTTCTTCCTTATGCATACGCTTGGGTAATGATACCGGTCTGGAAATGCAGGGTCAAGCGAAGGGGCGGCAGGAGTGCCGCCCCTTGATTCGATTGAGCCCGGTCTACTCGGCCGGCTCCCAGCTAAGGTCGAGGATGGTGTTGGTGGGCTGCTTCGTGCGGAAGCAGGCACGCACCTTCATGCCGATTTTGGCCTCGCCACGGACGAGGTAGCCCTTCATCACGGTGCAGCAGCCGGGGATTTTGACGTCAATCTGGTAGTAGGGGTAGGAGATTTCGATGCCATTGCCGGGGTACTCGACGTGCGTGAACGTGAAGATTTCGCCGATGACCGGGTTCTTCAGGTCAACCCATTTCGTCCGGGTATGGCAGTCCGGGCAGTCGGCACGCGGCGGGAGCCAGATGCCTTTCTCTTCGCAGGCCGGGTTGGGGCAGCGGACGCCACGGAGCACGCCTCTCTTCAGGCCCTCGAAGAACGGGGAGAGCAGGCCATAGGTGTGGTGGTGGACAATCGTGCGCGGCCACTGGATTACCATTGCCGGGTCGGTTTTCTCGACGACCATCGGCACGCCGGTCAGGCGGACATCGGGGGAGACTTTGGACTTTGGACGTTGGACTTTGGATTTCGGAGCGGGCTTGCGGACCTTGGAGGTTTTCTTCACGGTCTTCTTCGTCTTTTTCATTGGTGCCTCCTAGCCTTTCACTTCTTCCGGGTTTTCGAGGATGCCGCAGGTGACGTGGGAGCCGACGCCCGCGTGGGAAATCCAGAGGGCGCGGCGGCGCTTCTCAATCTGGAGAGACTTCCAGTCGGCCGGCTTCTCTTTGCCGAAGCGTTTCCACATCTTCGGGTCGCCGTGGAACTTGTCGTACTTGCCCTGGAGCTGCCAGAAGCATTCCATGCCCTGGAAGATGCCGGTCGCGCCGACCGCGTGCATCGTGCCGAGCAGTCCGCCGGACAGGTTCGACGGGCAGCGGCCGCCGTAGTAGGCGTCGCCCGAAGTGATGTATTCCTCTTCTTTGCCGTAGGGACGCAGGCCAATGTCACCGTAGGTCTGGAGGTCGGAGATGGTGAACGCGTCGTGGAGTTCAACCAGGTCGAGGTCTTCCATCGGCTCGTTGATGCCGGCCATGCGATACGCCATGTAGGATGCGAAGCGGGAGGCGAGGAATGACTGGAATCCGGGGTAAGACTCGTGGTATTCTTTTTCCATCCAGTCATACTGTCCCGGCTTCTCGTTCGGCAGGAGCGGGACTTCCATGTTACGGCGGTCGGCCACGCGCAGGGTGTGAGTGCCGCCGGCAATCTGGAGTCGCATCGGGTGGTCGGAGAGCTTGTATGCGGTTTTCTCGTCACAGAGGAGCAGGCTCGCGACCCCGACCGACATCACGCAGCATTCCAGCATCCGCAGCGGGTCGCAGACCATCCGTCCGTTCAGTACTTCTTCAACCGTGTGATGGCCCGGGTTCTGGGCAAACGGCGAGGAGCAGGCGTAGCCGCGGTTCTTCACGGCGATGGCGGCGCGGATTTCCTCTTTCACTTTGAAGATATGTGAGAAGCGCCGGGCCATCGGGGCGTAGTAGGCCGCGTACATCCGCGCCAACCGCGTCTCGAAGTCCTTGCAGGCGGCGGTCGAGATGTAGAAGTTGCCGGTCCTCGTGTCGACTTCGTCCATCCGCTCCCAGCCCATCACCAGGCAGCAGTCGGCGTAGCCGGAGGCGATCATGCTCGCACCCGCGAGGGTCGTGTAGCCGCCGGTCGCTCCGCCGGTCTTGACGCCGATGTTCGGCAGCGGGTCGAGCCCGAGATAGTCGTGGACCTTGGCTTCGCAGAGCAACTGGTCCTGGAAGTGGTCGGCGAACTCGCCGTAGCAGGCCATGTTGATGAGGCCCTTGACTTCGAGCGGCGACAACTTGAGGTCGTTTTCCTCAAGCAGCATCTTGAAGGCCATCATGCTCAGCTCTTCCAGCTTGTACTCCGGGTAGCGTTTGCGGTAATCGGTAGTGCCGCCCGCAACCACGTAGACTGGTCGCTGGAACTTGGGAACCCTGAGGTTCCCGGGTTTGAACTTTATCATCGACTTCCTCCTGAAGTCGGCCGCACCTGACCGGCGCAGCCGGGTTAATAACTCGGTAAGCCTGTCGCGAGTCGTTGCCGGACATCCGTTCCGGCACCGTGGGATAATAAGCCAAAGCTACCCTGTGTCAAGCAATTGGCCGCCCCCGGCAACCGTTTGACATGCGGCCGGGACGGCCTAGAATTAGATGGTGGCATTCGAGCGGCCCACAAGCCGCTTGGAGTTCAGCCGTGGCCGAGCGCTCCGGCTGAAAGCCATCATTTTCTTTTTAGGGTATTCGTTGCCTGGAGGCACAATGTTCAATCGACTGTCGGGGACAGCGCTGCTGCTTTCCTTTGTTCTACTCCTCGGGTCGGCGACCGCCGGCCAGATGCTGGTGCGCGTGAACGCGCGTGACTATCAGGAACTCTATTCACACGTCACGTTCAAGGGCACGTCAATCGAAATCGCCGGGGCGAAGCCGGACCAATCGTACGACCTGCTGCTCGATCGGGCGGACTTCGGCGCGTTGCAGGCTTCCGGCCTGACGGTCTCGGTGATTCATGATGACATCGAGACGATGCGGGGAGAGGCAGGCCAGGACGGTACGTATCACAACTACGACCAACTCCTTACCATGATGCGCGGGTGGGCCACGACCTATCCCGGTATCTGCCAGCTTGAGTCCATCGGCCCGACCTATCAGAACAACTGGCTGTACGGCGTGAAGATTGCCTCGATTGAGGCCCAGGGCAAGCCGGAGTGTCTGGAACTCGGTGTCGTCCACGCCCGCGAGTGGGCCGGAGTCGAGGCGGTGCGTCATCTCTGCGATACGCTCATTCGTTTCTACGGCAGCAACACCGACTTCCAGAGCTTCATTGACAACCACCAACTCTACGTGTTCATGGTCACTAACGTTGACGGCTACATCTACGACCGCCAGAACCAGAACCTGTGGCGCAAGGACCGCCAGCCGTTCGGCAGTGACATCGGCACAGACCCGAACCGTGACTTCAACGGTTCCTGCATGGGCAGCCGCTTCGACGAATGGGGCTCGCTCGGCGCAGGCACGCGCTCCAGCCACGACCCCGGTGACGAGACTTTCATGGGCGCGCGTGGAGCGTACGGGCTGGAGATTCAGGCAGTCTGCGACTGGTTCAAGCAGCACACGGTGGTCGCATGCATCAGCATGCACACCTATTCCGAACTGGTGCTCTGGCCGTTCGGCACAGGAACCCAGGCGCCTGATAATGCCTACCTTAGTTCCCTGGCTACGCGTATTGCGAGCCGGATGGGGGCTTTGGGCGGCGGCACCTACACGCCGGAGCAGTCGAACTACCTGTACCCGACCAACGGCGGCTCGGACGACTGGTTCTATGGCTGGGGTCACACCATCGGCGGGTTCCCATGCATGTCGTTCACGACCGAAATCGGCACCGATTTCTACCAGCCGACCGGCGACCTCGACAGCATCCAGAACGCCTCCTTCCGCGGCGATTACTACCTGTTCAAGCAGTCCGATTCCATCATCCTGGCGCTTGAGGGCATGGTGCCGCGGCCGATTCTCGCGGTCATGGATTCCTCCGCGAGCGGCAACTACACGATTCACTGGACCTCGACTCGGCCCGACCAGAACCACCCGGACAAGTGGGAACTCGAAGAGCTTTCCGGCCTCTCGGTGGTCGAGGACAACATGGAATCTGGCCTGGCCAAGTGGAACGCACAGGGCGCGACGCAATCCACGACTCAGAAGCACGCCGGTAGCTACAGTGCCTCGCTCGGCAACGGCAACAACATCGTCAACTACATCTCGACCAAGGACCCGTACCCGGTGCAGGCCGGCGATTCGCTCAAGTACTGGATATGGTACAACACCGAGAGCAACTATGACGTAACCGTCGCCGAGGTGTCGCTTGAGGGCAAGGAGTGGTTCCAGCTTCACGACCGGTTCACCGGAAGCTCGTCGGGCTGGGTGCGCAAGGCGTATTCGCTCGCCCCGTGGGTCGGCAGGTCGGTGTTCATCCGGTTCCGGTACATGACGGATGATGGCACGACCGATTCGGGCGTCTACATTGACGACGTCTGGCCCGTGCCGACCTTCAGCACGAAGACCGTCATCTCGAACACTATCACCGACACGCTCTACAACGTGACCAGCCAGCCGGTCGGCATGTACTACTACCGCGTGCGCGGCCACAACGTTGCCTGGACCTGGAGCGACCAGGGTCCGCTTGAGGATATCGTGGTCACCGGCTCCGGAATCGCGCAGGAACCGACCGGCAAGCTCGTGACTTCCATCTTCAAAGTCGGCCCGAACCCGGTTCTCAGCGGCGCGCAGGTCAGCTATGCGCTAGAACGGGCCGGCGTGGCCAGCCTCGACGTCTACGACGCGACCGGCAGGCAGGTGCGGAACCTCGCGTCCGGCACGCACAAGGCCGGGTCCTACACTGCTGCCTGGGACACGAAAGACATGATCGGCAGGTCCGTGCCCGCGGGCGTCTATTACGTTCGTCTCTCAGCCGACGTGACCTCGACCGCGCGGCTGACAGTAGTGCGCTAGACGCCGTCAGTTCAGCTTTGGGGCACGGTCATCCGTGCCCCTTCTCTTTCGGCTCGCACGAGAAGCAACAAATCCCAAATCACAAATCCCAAACAAATCACAATGTCTCAATATCCGAAGCGGTCCGTTTGAATCATCGGGGTTTGGTGCTTGCTTGGGATTTGGTGCTTGGGATTTGGAGCTTCTCCGAACCGCCGGACGGGTCATGTCGAATGCGCGAGCGGGATGCGGCAAGCGTCACCAGGCAAGTCGCTCTGCACTGGGTGTGACTGCTGACGCGAGTCCGTGCACGACTGCATATGCGCAACCGGCAGCGACACACTGGTTCGGAAGGACATCTCGAAGTAGATTGAGAAGTTGATTGCGAAGGGAATCGGAAAGAGAGTTGGATAAGGTAGCCGCAAAGGTCCTGACGCGGACCGGAGGAAGGACCTGGACCTGGTCCCCGACAATGATCGGAACAAGGATGCGGCGTCGGTCATCGAGCCGGACGTCGAG
>CAIVTL010000418.1 GCA_903908785.1 Caldifarciminota bacterium
AAACCTCCGCAAGGTAACCGGCGAGTCGCCAGCAGACTCGCCGGTCGCTTCCTGCCTCCTATCTCCTACCTCCTACCTCCTACCTCCTACCTCCTACCTCCTACCTCCTACCTCCTACCTCCTACCTTCTGCCCACTACCTCCTCTCCTTGACTTCTCCTGTCGCCTCATCATAATCTCACACGAACTCATGATAGCCAAGAAAGACCGCGACACGATTACCGAGATCGCCCGCGAGTACCGCGTGGGCAAGGTTGTACTGTTCGGCTCCTCAATCGCCGAAGGCCGCGAACCGCATGACATTGACCTTGGCGTCAAAGGTATCGAGCCAAGACTCTTTTTCCGGTTCTACGGCGAATTGATGATGCGCCTGTCCAAGCCGGTGGACCTTGTTGACCTGGCGTATCGCTCCCGGTTCACGGAACTGGTCGAACGCGACGGGATTGTACTCTATGGCTCAGCTTCGTGAACGGGTCCTTGCCGAGAAGGAGAACGTCGAGATGGCGCTCGCCAACCTCAGTGAGGCAATGGCGCGCACGGACCGGTCGGTAGTCGAGCTCACGGCCGCTGCGAGCTTCGTTCACAACGTCTACAACGGAATCGAGAACATCCTGAAGCAGACGCTTGCCGCCCGGTCAATCGAAATGCCCAAGACCGGCACCTGGCACCAGGAACTCCTCAAGCGCTCCGTTGCCGAGAAGGTCGTCTCGAACGAACTGGCTCAGGAACTCAAGGAGTACCTTGGCTTCCGCCACTTCTTTGTCCACGGCTACGGATTCATGGTGACTGAGGAACCGCTGCAGGACCTCGCCGCCCGCCTGCCCGCAGTCTGGGCCAGATTCATCACGGAGATTGAGCGCGCTCTCGGCGCATGAACCATTCCCTCACGCCCGCAACTGCAGAACGCAACCTTCAGACCAACGCCGCGTTCCTGCGTCATTGACATTGGGGCCGAGACGGCTATTTTCCTTCTGGCAAGTCGATGACTACACAAGTGAAAGTCTTCTACGACCGCGCCGCCAATACGCTGACGGTCTGGTTCGGCGATGCCCAGGATGAGCACGTGTGCGAGGAAACTGGCGACGAGGTCATTCTGATGAAAGACCGAACCGGTCGGGTCATCGGGTTCGAGAAACTCAACTTCGTGGTGCCGACCACAGAACACCTGCGCGTCGCCTTCGAGGCGGTGGGCGCGTGAGCCGTTCCTTCACACCCACGCTGCATCTCCTACCTCCTTCGTCCCACATCCCACCTTCGACCTCCTACCTCCTACCTTCTACCTGCTCTCCTCTGCCCGCCTTGACTCCGCCCGCGTTCGGCGGCACAATGCCGTGTGGCAAAGTGCTCTGACTCGCCGTCCGGCTGCGCCCGGCCTGCGCCGTAATTGAACGGACGTGAAGCAGCAAGAGTATCGGGTCTATCCCCGGTACTCCGGTGTCCATCATGACTAGCAGTATCACGTTGTTCGTGGCTCTGCTGTTGGGCGCAGTGGGCTACGAGCAGGTCGCTGTCATCGGACGGCCGGATACAGTCAAGCTGCTGCTGTCACCTCAGCGGGTCGTCGAGCAACGGGATACGGTCATCGTGCTCGACGAAGAGCGGCCGGGTTCGCTGCTGCTAAAGCGCTTTGGTACTGACGGCGAGTTCATCGACGAACGCAAGTATGACCCGAGCGACGACAGCATCCTGTTTGCCGACCACGGGTTCCGGCCCGACTCAGTGTCCCTTGCTCCTCTCATGCGCCGGGTCGATGCTGGCGCATTCACCCTGATAGGCGCGGCCCGCACCGGGGACACGCTGTGGACGGTCTACAACAACGACATCGGTAGCGGCGATGCGGTCGGCTACGAGATCGCCGCGATAGACGCCCGCGCTGACTCGGTCGTTGCACACGGCTGGGGTCCTACTGTATCGAGCGTGTACGCAGTGTCCTCGTTGCGAGAACGCCTAATGCCCAGACGGCCCTCCGCCGCCACGACGGCGGTCTGCGTCGGAAAGAACCATTTCTATGTCATTGCCGCCGGTTTCCTCTGGCAATATGACAAGCAGGTCCGCCTGGTGCGTCGTTTCGGCCGGGCCAACGGCTGCTTTCTGGAACCGTCAGGACTAGAGATCATGGCTGACGGGACGCTGGTCATCGGCGACTACCGACTTGGTACTATCTGGCGGTACGACGCTGGCACGGACCATCTCGCCGTTCAAGCCGACAGCCTGGTGACCGGCACATCCTCAATTGCCTACTTGGCCGGAGCCCGAGCCGACGACCTCTGGTTCACGAGTGGTGCCAGCCTACACCGGCTACGAACGGGTCACACCGAGAAGATGCAGTTCAATGAGATCTACCCTCGCGAAGGCGGTATCATCCTGCGCGTCGCCCAGACCGGCCCGCTAGTGGTCCTGAGCGACCTCCTTGGGATAGCGGACGACCTCAGCACTGCCTATGTATGCGACACCGCCGGCAAGCTTCTGCACCATTTCGAGGGCGACCACTCCGACCCGCGGTACGCCGGTATATGCGGGATGGACAACCAGGGCGATGTGGTCCTGGCGCGAAACATGGGCAGGCGCGGCTGGCAGTTCTGGCGCATCTCGGCAAACGCGCAGGACACGACCCTGCTTGTTGTACCTGACACCAGCGCCCACATGACGCCGGGAATGTTCCGGCTGTGCACTCGTCTGGGCGACACTCTGTACGTGCTCGGTGCCAGAGACCCGGGAAGAAGTGGAGTTCCGGCTCATGCGCTGTACACCTTCGTGCATGATACGTTGGCCGGCGTGGTTCCGCCGAGTTCGTTCTCCGATGGGTTGAACGGCTGCTATAGCGACTTCGCGGTGAACCGGCACGGCGACCTCTGGGTAGCCGACATCGCCGACCGAGTCGTCCGTCAGTTTCGACTCGTCCGACGCTGAAGACGAGCCGGAGCATCTCCCACTTCTTCGCGTGCTAGGCGATGTCTGCGCGCCTGCGCGCCAAGAGAGAACGGCCGCTAGGTCTTTCCGTCGCGGGGCGTTAGGACCAGATTCGCGAGGCGACGGGGCCGGAGGGATTTCAGATTGCCAATTGCAGGAATCGGAATGCAGAAGCGGCGGAAATGGCGGACAGGGGAATGCGTGATACGGAGGGCTCTGACTGACAGCTTACGGCTGGCGGCCACTACGCCGGGATTCTCGTCGGGACTTCGCGTCTCACCCGCGTTCTCAACCGCCTTGTCAACGTGGAGCTGACTCGTCAATTCAGACCGCTCGTGAGACCTGAAGTCAGCGGACCTCTGACCACGACCGTGAAAACCGTGCTCAACCCGGTCCTCGGCCGCGTTCTGAACAGCGATTTGACGCTCGAACTAAGACCTGCGCTCTATCCTGCTCTGATGCCTGAGCTTACACGCGACTTAAACTCTGTCCTGAACTGAGAGTTCAGACCTCAGCTCACCCCTGAGGTCACCCCCATGTTGATAACTCCAGTCCCGGCTCGAATCCCGGGCTGAAGCCGTCCGTCTTCCCTCAAGTCTCAGTCGGCCCTCCAGTTACGCCAGATTCCGTCGCCGTTTCGCCATGCCGTGCACCAAGTATGTGCATTCTGCGTGCGGCAACACGAAACGGAAAGTGAAAGTGGCACATGGGAAACCGTTCGGCCGGCAACTAGACAAGCCTGAACCGACCTAAGTAGAACAAATCCAGTCTGTTAGACTACCCGACTCCGCCCAAAACCACCCTCCGCGAACCACGGCGCGAACCGTTCTCAGGACGGTTCCCGGGGTGATTCCTGAAGGGATTATCGCGGTGGTTTGCGGATGGGTTTTCCCGGTGATTCTGCGGCCGATTTGCGCCGCGACTTGCGGGCCGTTGTGGAGGGTAACTCGCAGACGGACTCTTGCGGCGATTGGGAATCCGACTTTCCCGCCGATTCGCATCGCGACTCGAAGGCCGACTTGCGGCGCGATTTGCAGAGGGACTTCCGGCGGGACTTCGACGGCGACTTCGGCAGCGTCTTGCGAGTTACGACCGAAGACTCAAAGCCGACACGGGCTACGGTGTACGGTGCACGGTTTACGGTTCACTTGATGAGCCGGCGCTTCATCAGCGCGATAGCGACGTGCGGGACATTCCTCGACACGCCGTCGGTTCTCGGCGCGCGACGACCTTCACAGGTACGCCGCTCGCCGCTGAAGGTTCCCCGCTCCTGCATCATTTACGCACCACGACTCGTGATGCCTTCTTCTGCGCACTGCGCTCCCGTCGAATCACCGGAGCCAGGGCTCTCAGGGCTTCGTTGACCGCAATGCCGTCCGGGAAAACGTCAAGAACGTCACGCCCGACCACGACTACGTTCGTACCTTCAGCGTAGCGCGCCGCGGTTCTCCCGCGCACCGCTCGCGAGAAGTCGTACTCGGGTCGCATCGTGTCACGCTCGCCGTTATCGCCTGCTTGGCTAACCTTCTTCATATTTCTTCCTCTCCGTTTGGGTCGCTCGTCTTGCGGAGATGATGCGCGTCAACGGCGGCCGCTCGGCAAATGCCACGACAATCAGCCGTTGGCGAATTGACACGCCGAGCACCAGATAACGCTCCTCCTGCTGTGAATGGTCCGGGTCGTTCATCAGGAGTGCCAGCGGGTCACCGAAAACAGTTGACGCTTCATCGAATGAGACCGCGTGCTTCCTGACGTTCGACTGCGCCTTCTCGGTATCCCAATCGAATACGTAAGCCGTCTCGGCTCCTCAATCTCGGACAATAGCGGAAAACTCTTCAGTCTTCATCAAGTCAGCATAGCCGGCTCTGCATGGTTGTCAATCAGCGGCCGATTTGGGACACGGACAGAATGCCCCGGCGCGCACCCAAAGAGAGGAGGCGCAAGTACCAAGCATGAGGGCTGGGTGATGAGGGATGAAGAACGACGAACGAAGAACGAGGAACGGTGAACGGTTCGCGGTGTACGGTTTACGGTTTACGGTTCACTTGATGAGCCGGCGCTTCATCAGCGCGATGGCGAGGAAGAAGGCGACGGTTCCGACCACGAGAAGCCACGCGAGGCTGCCGAGGAGCGTCGCGTCCGGATGTCCGAGAATGAACGCGCGGTTGATGCGGACGATGTGGGTCAGCGGCAGGATGGCATAGCTGACGGTCTGCACGGCTTTCGGCAGGGTCGTGAGCGGGAAGAACGTGCCGCTGAACAGGAACATCGGCGTGATGAAGAGGAATATCGGGTAGTTGAAGAAGTCAATCGAAGGCACGACCGCGGTCGCAATCATACCCATCGAGGCGAAGAGCACCCCGCAGACAAACCCGAAGACCGGCACGAAGGGCAGCAGCCAGACCGGCCCGAGCCCGAACAGGAGGACGACGACGTAGACCATCGTCGAGTTGAGCGCGGCCCGGGTCGCGCCCCAGAATATCTCGCCGGCCACGACCTCGTCGACATTAACCGGCGTGGCGATGATGGCGTCGAACGTCCGCTGGAATATCATCCGGACAAAGGATGAGTACGTGCACTCAAAGAACGCGGCGTACATCATCGCGACGGAGACAAGGCCGGGCCCGATGAACCGCGCGTACGGCACGCCGTCAATCTGCTTGATGAACACGCCGAGCCCGTAGCCCATCGCCACGAGGTAGAGTATCGGCTCGCCCATCGGCAGCAGGAAGTTGACGAGGAAATTCCGCCGGAAGACCAGGAAGTTGCGATACCAGACCTGCCACAGGCGCAGGCTCAGGGCCGGGAAGAGCTTCCGCATCGCGCTAGTCACGCAGCTCCCGGCCGGTGAGCCGGATGAAGACGTCTTCAAGCGTTGCCCGCCGCACGCTGTACGACGTCAGCCGCACCTGCTTGCGGATGCGCTCGAGCGCGCCCGGGCAGTCGGATGCGAATATCTCGAACTTGTCCCCGAGCTTCTGGAAACGGCATTCGCCCAGCGCGGTTTCGACTGCGCCGGCCCCGTCGCCCTCGGGGACGATTTCGAGCCTCGTCCCCGGCGTGCTCGCTTATCAGGCTCTGCGGGGAACCGGTGGCGATGACCTTGCCGTTGTCCATTATCAGCAGCCGGTCGCAAATCTGCTCCGCCTCGTCCATGTAGTGGGTCGTGATGATGATGGTCACGCCTCGTTGCCGCAGTTCGCGCAGCCGCTCCCAGATGAGCCGGCGCGCCTGCGGGTCCAGCCCGGTCGTCGGCTCGTCGAGCACGAGCAGCCGCGGCGTGTTGATGAGCCCGCGCGCGAGGATGAGACGCCGCTTCATCCCGCCGGAAAGCTCGTCCACCTGCTCCCCGGCCTTGTCGGTCAGATGGACGAACTCAAGCAGTTCGGTCGCCCGCTGCCGGGCAGTACGCGCGGGTATGCCGAAATACCGGGCGTAAAGCAGCAGGTTCTCGATGACCGACAGGTCCGGGTCGTAGTTGTTGTCCTGCGGCACGACACCAAGCTGCCCCTTGATTTCGCGCGGGTGGAGCGCAACGTCCAGCCCGAAGACTTCGAGCCGGCCGCCGGTCCTGGGCGAGTTGCAGGAAAGCATCCGGATGGTTGTGGTCTTGCCCGCGCCGTTCGGCCCGAGGAACCCGACCACCTCGCCCGGCGCGATGCTGAAGCTGATACCGTCAACCGCCGCCAGTTCGCCGTAGCGCTTGACCAGGCTCTCGGCGACCACGAGCGGCGTCTCGGTTGGCTTCGTTGCTTCCGGCATGGAGGCCACAATCCTAGCGTAGGAGCCCGCCCGGTCAATCGCGCCCGAGGATTGTCGGCGTGATTCCTAGCGGTGCAGCCGGGAGTCTACGGCCTTCAAGGCAGCCCGCGCCGCGTCGTAGCCGGGGTCGAGTGAGACGGACCGCGCCAGCCATTCGCGCGCGGGCGCGAGGCTGTCCATTCTTACATACACGAGCCCGAGCAGGTAGCTGGTTTCGGAATCGGTCGAGTCCCGGGCCAGGGACGCGCGATACAGCGACTCGGCGACCGGGAAGTGGCCGTCGGAAACGGCAACCCAGGCATCGGCCAGCCGGCGCGCCTGTTCTCGGTACGGGTCGCCAACGCCAACCGAACTCGCAATGGCAATCCGGGCAGCGGCGAGACGCAGGATTGTGTTACGTTCGGTCGCACCGGCAGTCGCCCGCTCAATCTTGAGAAACTCGGCTTCGGCGTCGGCTGTCCTGCCTGCGCCCGCCAGCCCGAGCACGAGGCAGTAGCGCGAGTAGTTGTAGGACGGCAAGGCGGCGAGGGCACGGCGGAACGCATCGACCGCCGGAACGTAGCTGTGCTGTTCCAGGTAGATGTTGCCGGACTGGGTCCACGCCTGCGCCGAGTAGCTCTTTCGTTGAACCGGGACGATGACGGAGATGAAATAGACCAGGGTGAGCACGGCCAGGCCGGCGCCGACGCGCGCGTTCTTGCGCTGCCGGAATGCGTCAATCAGCTCGCCGAGGCCGTACCCGGCGAACATCAGCAGGAAGGGAATCACCGGCGCGCGCAGACGTGACAGCACGCAGAACAACAGGGCGGAGAAGAGATTGCCGAGAACGAAGAGATACGCGGGCGCCGCCTCGCGCCGCCGGGGCCAGGCAAAGAACATGCCCACGAACCCCAGCGCCAGCACGAGCCCATAGTTCACAAAGGCCAGCTTGAGCGGAAGCGAGATGGCGAAGGCGGTCTCCGGGTAGTAGTCGTTGGGGACTTCGTAGTTGCTGAGGAAAAGCAGCAACTTCCGGCCGAGCAGGCGCAGGTACGCAAGCGGCTGGTGCGTCATGAACCTGAGCGCCTGCCTTGTCCAGTAGGCAGAGGCGGCCGACGCCTTCACGTCTCGGCCGTCAATCGTAGTGCTCAAGCGCTTCAGCGTCTCGTGGGAGAACCCGACACCCTTGCCGAATTCCGCGGGCGGCTGCCACGTGCCGTCGGCAGAAGGGTTGTTGCCGATGTAGAAGTTGATGCCGGAATGAGCGGTGAACAAGACCGGGTCGCGCGCCACGATGTAGTTCCTGACTGGCACGACCGCGACAACCGCCAGCGCCGCGACCGTCAGCGCAACCAGACCACGGCGAGAGGCGAGAGGCGAGAAGCGAGAGGCGAGAGTGCCGCGCCAAAGCCGGAACAGGATGAACGGCAGAACGGCCAGCATCTCCGGCCGGCATATCACCAGCAGCCCGAAGCACACGCCGGACAGAATCCAGAGCCAGGTGCGGTTGCCCGCGACGAGAATCAGCCAGAGGAAAAGCAGGCTCAGGAAGACGGTGACTTCCACGTGCAGATACGCGCCGGAGTAGAAAACAAGGATGCCGGTCAGCGCAAACCCGAACGCGGCAAAGATGCCCGCCCGCCGGTCGAAAAGACGGCAGGTCACGAGATACAGGAGAAAACACGAGGCGGTTGTGAGAACCGCCTGCAGCAACTGGACCGGCAACATATGCGTGCCGAAGACAGCGTAAACTCCGGCCAGCAGGTACGGGTACAAAGGCCGCAGGAAGAACACCTCGTGTCCCCAGAAGTTGCCGCGGATGATATCGAGCGCCCATTGGTGATAGAAGTACGAATCCACGTACTGCGGCCCCATAGTCGAGAACGGCTTGCCGCGCATCTCGACAATGAACCAGAGGCGAACAAGGAAAGTCAGCGCGAGGGCGACGAACATCCAGATGCGGCTGCCGCTCGTCGCCGGGCGCGGGGCTTCGTCAGTATCGGGCATGAGGTGTGGCCAGTATAGAAGCCGGGCAGCGACAGGTCAAGGAATCAGACACAAAGTGGTCCAGAGGTCAAGTGGTCTAGTGGTCCAGTGAGAGGACAGTCTCCGAAGTCCAAGTGGGGTCGCGACTCCTTCACTAGACCACTAGATCACTCGATCACTTCCTCTGCCCGCCCGGGCCTTTGCCCGGAACGCGTCCGATGGATGCGAGACGCCGCAGCAGGCAGGCCTGGCACGCCTCGGCGGTGTCGCCGGCGCAGGCCTTGTCCGGGTAGATATCGTAGAGGGCGCGGTACTTCACCGGCGTCAGGTTTGGCATCCAGACGTTCGCCCCGCGCTCGAGCCCGAGCTCGCGCCCGTTCTCGGTGTTGACGGTCGCCAGCGCGGTCGTTGACGGGATGTTGACGTTCTGGCATACCAGCCGCGTCAGGGCGATAACCTTCGTCGTCATCACGTCGGTCGCCGGCACCTGTTCACCCGCGGGCAGCGAGAACGACGCGGCGTCGCGGCCCAGCGGGGTGTCCGGGTGCGCAAGGTACGGGCCGACGCCGACCATCTCCAGGTCCAGTTCGTGGAAGAGCAGAACGTCGTTCGCCAGCGTCTCGTAGCTCTGGCCTGGAATCCCGACCATCACCCCTGACCCCGCCTCGTAGCCGAGCCGCTTCAGCTTGCGCAGGAACTCGACGCGGTCGCTTCGCTCGCCGCCGCAGTCGGGGTGAATGCGGCGCAAGAGCGCCATGTCCGCTGTCTCGTGCCGCAGCAGGTAGCGGTCCGCACCCGCCTCGCGCCACTCAGCCAGCTCCGCGTCGCTCCGTTCGCCGAGCGAGAGCGTCACCGCCAGCGGCGTCTCTGCCTTGATGAAACGGACGTGCCGGGTGATGCGCTCGCGCGAGAGTCCCGGGTCTTCGCCCGCCTGCAGCACCACCGTGCCATACCCGAGCCGCACGCCGAGCCGGACGCATTCCTCGACCTCGAGTTCGCTCAGCCGGTAGCGCTCAATCCTCCGGCTGCCGCGGATGCCGCAGTAAAGGCAATCGCGCCGGCAGTAGTTCGACAGCTCAATCAAGCCGCGCAGGTGCACTTCGTCCCCGACCTGCTCGTGTCGCACGCGGTCGGCCTCCGTCCAGAGGAAGTCGAGCTTCCACTCTTCCTCTTCCTTGAGCCAGCTCAGAACGTCGTTGCGCGTCAGACCTTTCGGCTCAGGCTCGGCTCCGCCCTTACCCCGCAACAGCTTCCAGACCGCGCCCGCGGCCTGCATACCCGGTCAGCCACCTTCCCAGGGGTCAAACTCGCCCATGGCCCGTTCCTTCCTCTGTTGGCATCTTCATCCCTTGCTCCCTCACTCCCTTTCTCCCTTTTCCTTCCGGTACGCTTCGAGCGCCGCCGGGAACGGTTCAAGCGCGCGCGCGAAGATGCCGAGCGACCAGGCAATGGTAAGCCCGTAGTTCGTGATGGGGACACCCTGGTCACGGCAACGCGCCACGCGATTCAGCACCGCGCGCCGGTTGGTCATGCACGCGCCGCAGTGAATCACCAGCTTGAACTGCGACAAGTCCGCCGGGAAGTCATGCCCCTGATGCGTGACGAATTCCAGCTTGCCGCCCACGTATTGCGTGAGCCAGCGCGGAATCTTCACACGGCCGATGTCATCCCCGATGGGATGATGCGAGCAGCTCTCCGCGACCAGCACCTTGTCGCCGGGCTTCAGCCGGTCGATTGCCGCCGCACCGCGCACCATCTCGACCAGGTCGCCTTTGAACCGGGCAAAGAGAATCGAGAACGAGGTGAGCCTGACGTCGCGCGGCGTGTCGCCCGCGACCTTGAGGAAGGCCTGCGAGTCGGTCACCACGATGTCGGGCTTCCGGTTCAGCCGCAGTAGCGCGTCGCCCAGTTCCCGTTCCTTCACAACCATGCAGTAGGCGTCGTTATCCAGCAGGTCGCGGATAGTCTGCACCTGCGGCTGTATCAGGCGGCCGCGCGGCGCTTCCTTGTCTATCGGGACGACGAGCACGGCAAGCCCGCCGCTGGGTAGCAGGTCGCCCATGACGGTCGGCGGGTTGACGAAATCCTCGGGGGCCGCGGCAATGAGCGCTTCGCGCAGCGCCAGGACGCCTTCGCCCTTCGGCGCCGCGGTCCGCACGGTTCGTACGCCGTCGTCCAGCAGCTTCCGCTCCAGTCCGTCCTCCCTCCTCTCTCCTCTCTCCTCCCTCTTCCACAGGTCGGTTTTGTTGAAGGCGACGACCACCGGCACGCCGCGCCGCTTCAGTTCGTCGAGCATCGCTTGCTCGAAATCGTCCCAGCGCCCGGCTTCCGTGACAATGATGCCGAGGTCAGTGCGCTCAATCACCTTGTGCGTCTTCCCGACCCGCATCGCGCCCAATGCGCCGATGTCGTCGACGCCCGCGGTGTCGATGAAGAGCACCGGCCCGAGTGGCAGCAGTTCCATCGGTTTCTCAACTGGGTCGGTCGTCGTGCCGGCGACCTCGGACACAATCGAGACCTCTTGCCGGGTGAGCGCGTTCAGGAGCGACGACTTGCCGACATTGCGCCGTCCGAATATCCCGATGTGCAGCCTGAGACTCTTCGGCGTCCTCATCCCTTTCCCTCACTTGAATCCTCGACTCCTCGATTCCTTGATTCCTCTCTGCTTCCCAGCCGGTTCACCGACTCGGGCGACACCAGTTCGTCGAACCGCGCCGGCGTCAATCCATACGTCTGCGCGAGCTCGCGCAGCGGCCTGCCCGTCGCTCTTGCCTCCCGGGCCAGCGCCTCTGCCCGGTCGTACCCGACTTCCGCCACGAGCGACGTGACGGTTGCGGTCGAGCTGTTCACGTGCTGCCGGCAGCGCTCGCGGTTCGCCTCGATGCCGGTGATGCAGAACTCGCGCAGTATCCGGGCGCTGTTGTGCAACAGGTCAAGCAACTCAAGCAGGCAGCAGGCGATGAGCGGCATGTTCTGGTTGAGTTCCAGGTTGCCGCCGGCCGCGGCCATGCCGAGCACCGCATCGTGGCCCATCACCATCATCGCCGCCTGCGCAACGGCCTCGGGAATCACCGGATTGACCTTGCCCGGCATGATCGACGAGCCGGCCTGCCGCGGCGGCAGCCGGATTTCGCCCAGGCCG
>CAIVTL010000419.1 GCA_903908785.1 Caldifarciminota bacterium
ACTCCCGCGACGAGTCGAATGGCAGCTCGCACGGCAGATTGTCCACGGTCATCAGCAACATACCCTCGCCCTCGACCCCGTCGCGGACCGCGCCGGTCTCGGGTTCGTAGACGAAGAACGGCTCGCCCGGCTCGGTCGCCTTTGCCGTCGCCTCAATCGAACCGTCGATATCACACGAGATGTCGCCGATTGCGGCAAGCTTCGGCCTGCGCCCCGCGCCGAACGCCTGTTTCAGCCACTGCTTGGTCACCAGTCGCGGGTAGCGCGCATCCCAATAGATACAATTCGTCAGCACCGACAGCTGCGGCAGGTGGTCTTCGAACTTGGAGCGATACAGCTCCGGCCGGCCGAAATACTCCTTCAGGTCGAAGCGGTGCCCAATCTCCTTCGGCTCGACCATGTGCTCCTCGCGGAACATCACGCGATAGACCGCGTGGCGGTCGCCTTTGACAGCGAGCGTCGGCAGGTCAACCGGCTCAACCTCGGTTGCGCCCAGCGCCTCCAGCATCTCCCACGCGCCCTTGGCCACGTGCCCGTACCCGGTGACGCCGACCACGAACGGCGATAACTCGGGGGGCAGTCCCTGTTCCACGATGTCCCGGCCGACCTCGGCGATTGCTGCCTTGGCCAGGTCCACCCGGCCGTACTCGTGCGCCAGCCGCACGCGGCTGAACGGCGTCTGCATTCCCTGCGTTTCTAGTCGCTCGCCCAGCCCGGCCAGCGTGTCAACCATGCCGGCAATGCCGGCGAACCGGCCGAAGAACACGAGCCGCCTTCCCGCCTCGTCGGTCATCTTCTCATAGTCAATCAGCGAGCAGCCCAGTTCCATCATCCGCCTGAGCATCGGCATGTTATGGTGCTGGCCCTTGATTACGTGCGAGAAAATGATGTACGTGTGCCGGGGCAGGAAGGCCGGTTCCGGAATCTCCTTGATGCCCAGCACTACCGGGCATCCCGAAAGGTCATCGCTCACCTCTGCACCGACCTCGCGGTACTCCGCGTCGCTGAACGTCCGTATCTCCGAACGCTGGACAACAAACTGCAGCCCCTGTTCGCCGATGAGCTGGCCCACTTGCTCAGGTATCAGCGGCGACCGGCGCTCCCAGACACTCTTATCCTCGCGCCGGATACCGATGCAGGCTGATTGACATTGCTTTTCCATGAGGACGGATATTATACGCCTCGACGGCCCCAAGTCAAAACCGCCCGGGAAGGCGGGGACCTGACCGAAATCGGCTCGGCGATTCCGGATTGTGTCCCAAGCCTGCCCAGAATCCAGAAAGGACCAACAGCAGATTGCGCAGGTGACGTAGATACGGTCGCCCGGAAGCGAGGCACGGGCCAAGTCAGAAACCAGGACATGGAAGGCGGACGCGTAGAGTCAGTCGGCTAGTCCTCGACCTCTCGTCGCGTGTAACCGGCAGGCGTTCCGGTCCCAACGCCGCATGATGGCCTCCGCACGAACTCAGCCCTGCCTGAGCCATTCCTCACCGCTGAGGCCAAGCCGCTTTCGTTCCCAAAAGGACCTGGGCAGCCATCGCAGAACTCTCGCAGGAGGTGTCCTTCCGGCGGGTGGATTTGCAGAACCGCAGCGCAATGCTGAGCCAGAGAGCGCGCGCTGCCGCCACGGCCCAAGGCACTAGTCTTCACATGGTAACATGGCTCTCAAGCGCGATTTGCCGCAGAGTCTTCGCCTTGCTTCGACCTGCTTTCTTAAATCCTGGTAGTGCCGCACGTTAGCGAGAAAACCATCAGGAAACATGCCGAAATCGACGCCCTGCGAACCAGCCGGGGAACCGTTTCCATGACGGTTCCCGGGGTGACCTTCGTAGAGGTTCCGGCGGGGGTTGGCGGATGCGTTTTCCCGACGATTCTGCGGTCGGTTTGCACCGTGATGACCGGGCCTTCTTGGACTGTAGCTTGCGGTCGGACTCTAGCGGGGACTGCCAATCCGACTTCCAAGCCGATTCGCCTCGTCGTTCGCAGGCTGACTTGCGGCGCGATTCGCGAGGGGACTTGCAGAGGGATTTCCGCAACGACCTCGATGGCGCTTTGCGAGTCTTGGCTTAGGACCGGACTGCCGGCTTGCGAGACTGTCGGGCAACGGGCGACGGTTTGTCCAGCACCACCCGCCTTGACTCCGGGCCTGTGGCTGGTACGATGCAACGATGTCGCGTGGCTTCGCGTCGGTGCTGCGTATCCGGAACTTCAGCCTGCTGGTCGCGTCCGGCAGCCTGTCCCAGCTTGGGGACCGACTCACCCACATGCTGTTGATTACCGTGATTGCCGTGGCTCAACCCGGCAAGCTGATGGCCTATTCCGCCGCCTCGCTCGTTTTCGTCATACCGACCATGCTGCTCGCGCCGATCGCCGGCGTGCTGGTTGACCGCTGGGACAAGCGCAAGATGCTGGGGTTCACGCACCTCATCCAGTCCGGCCTGCTGGTTGCCGCCGCGTTCCTCATCATCGCGCTCAAGAGCTTCACGCCGTTCTGGGTCGCGCTGTTCATCTTTTTCGGCCTCGACGTTTTCAACAACACGTCCGTCCCGGCCCTGATGCCCGAGCTCGTGGCACGCCGGAAGCTGCTCGTCGCCAACTCGGTCAACCTGACCTTCAGCCGAGTCGCGACCGTGCTCGGCATGGTGATTGGCGGGTTCCTCATCAAGTGGGCCGGTTGGAAGTATGGCATGTTCATCAACGCCTCGACCCATCTGACCGCGGGCCTGCTCGCGCTTGCCATTTCGGGTGTATTCGTGGCTCACCGCCTCTCGCCCCTCGCCCCCCGCCCCTCGCCCGTCGCCCCATCCGCCTTCCGCCTTGTCACCCACTCCTTCCGCCAGCTCTTCGCCGACCTGGCCGAGGTCGTCCGCGTCATCGGCCGGAACCGGCTGGTCGGGTTTGTCATGGCTTCGCTGGTGGTGACGATGTTCGTCTCGTCCCTGTCATACACGGTGCTGATTTACATCGTGCAGCAGGTGCTGAAGCTCGGCACCGGCGGGGTCGGGATATTCGCCGGGGTCCTCGCGGTCGGCATGATTGTCGGCGCGGCCAGCATGAGTTTCATCCGGAAACGTATCAACCAGCCGCTGGTCGTGGTCCTGGTGATTCTGCTCTACGGCCTGCTGTTCCTGGCCAGCCCGTGGCTCATCACCGTCTGGTTCATCTGCGTGATTGCGCTGGTGGCCGGCGTCGCCTTCTCGTGGCTTGGCGTGGTGCAAAACACGATGCTGCAGGAAGAAGTACCCGAGGAGATTCGCGGCCGGATATTCTCGATCCGCGAGTTCGTCACCAACGTCGCGTTCCTCCTGACCACGCTCTTCATCGGCGCACTCGGCGACCTCACGTCGTACCGAATCGTGCTGGTGACGAGCGGCGCTGTGCTGTGCGTGCTGGCGTTGCTGGGATGGGGCTTCGTGCGGGCGATGCAGCGCAGCACGACGAAACTCTAAACCCCAAACCCCAAACTCCAAACAGCCCCGGACGACTGAGGCGGCGAGACCGGGCACCCCGGATTCCGGGTCGTGCTTAGAGTTTAGAGTTTAGGGTTTGGAGTTTTGACCGTAGTGTTGTCTATCAGCCGCGTCTTACCGAAGAATACGGCCAATGCCACGAGCGTTTCACCTTCGATGGTTTTCACCGGCCTCAGCTCATCGGTGTCGACCATTTCGACGTAGTCAATCCGGCCGCCGGACTCCCGCTGAATCAGCCGGCGCATCGCCGCCTTGACTATGGTCGCTCTCCGCTCGCCCCGCCGAATCAGGTTCTGCGCGAGCACGAGCGAACGGTGCAGCGCCGGCGCCTCGGCCCGCTGCTCCGGGCTTAAGTAGACGTTGCGCGAACTCATCGCCAGCCCGTCCCGCTCGCGCACGGTCGGAAGGATGATGACGCGCGTGTGAAAGCCGAGGTCGCGCGCCATCCGCCGGATGACGAATGCCTGCTGCGCATCCTTGGCCCCGAACACGGCGACGTCCGGCAACACGACGCTGAGCAGTTTGGCAACGACCGTCGTCACGCCCCGGAAGTGGCCGGGCCTTGCCTTGCCGCAGAGGCCCTCGCCCAGCCGCTCGACTTCGACGAACGTGGCAAAGCCCTCCGGATACATGTCTCTGACCCGGGGATAGAAGACGACGTCAACGCCCGCCGACTGCAGCAGCCGCCGGTCCCTGGCGAAGTCGCGCGGGTACCGGCGGAAGTCCTCTTTCGGCCCGAACTGAATCGGGTTTACAAATATCGAGACCACCACGTAGTCGGATTGCTTCCGCGCGGCCCGCACCAGTTGGAGATGGCCCGCATGCAGATAGCCCATGGTCGGCACCAGCCCGACACTCCCCTTGCCGCGCCGGTCCAAGGCGATGCGCTGCATCGCGGCCACCGACCTGACGACTCTCAAGGGAATTTCCGATTTACGATTGACGATTTCCGATTGGGCGACGTCCGGACAATCGGCACTCGACAATCGTCATTCGTCACTTCTCGAGGTGGAACGTATGGTCGTCGTCCGGGAACTTGCCGGAACGAACTTCCTCGGAGTACGCCGCAACCGCCTTGCGGATTTCGGCGGCCAGCCCGGCATACTGCTTCACGAACTTGAGCGGCGGGGTGTCGAACATCCCGAGCATGTCGTGCAGCACCAGTACCTGTCCGTCGCAGTCCGGGCCCGCACCGATACCGATGGTCGGTATCGCCAGGCCCTCGGTCACCCGTTTCGCGACCTCGGCCGGCACCTTCTCCAGCACGAGCGAGAAACAGCCCGCGTCGGCCAGCGCCCGGGCGTCGGCCAGCAGCCGCTCCTGGTCCTCGGCCTTCCGCGCCTGCAACCGGTAGCCGCCGAGCTTGTGGACCGACTGCGGGGTCAGGCCCAGGTGCCCCATCACCGGGATGCCGAGCTCGACCAGCCGCTTGATAACCGGCACTACCGGCCCGGCGCCTTCGACTTTGACCGCCTCGGCCCCGGCCTGCAGGAACCGGCCCGCATTGGCCACGGCCTGCTCCACCGACACCTGGTAGGAGAGAAACGGCATGTCGGCAACCAGCAGCGCCCGCTTCACCCCGGCCGCGACCGCGCGGGTATGATAGACCATCTCGTCCATGCCGATAGTCAGGGTCGTAGCCATGCCATAGACGACATTGGCCGCAGAATCGCCGACCAGTATCAGGTCAACCCCGGCCGCGTCGAGAATCAGCGCGCTCGGATAGTCGTACGCGGTCAGGCAGACGATGCGCTCGGCCTTGGCCTTCTTGCGCACAATCCGGAGGGTGGTGACTTTGAGAGGCGGGGTCGAGCCGGTAGACATGTCAGCTCCGCGCCGAACGACTGTGGACAATGGACTTTGGACTATGGACTATGGACTTTGGACTTCGGAGTGCGGACTTCTGCATTCTGCAATCTAGCTTCTCGCTTCTGACTTCGACCGTTGTCCTCACTAGCGTCCTTTACCTCTCGGCGAGTAGAACCGCCGGCCCGTTGTCGTCTCCTCAATCGCGTGGAACAGATCCTCGAAGTCCTCGCGGTTGGCCACGAAGTCGAGCCGCTCAGTATTGACGATGAGGACCGGCGCGACGTCGTAGTGCATGAAGAAATGGTTGTAGGCGTCGGCCAGTTCTTCGAGGTACTGCGGGTCAATCGCGGCCTCGAACTGCCGTGCCCGCTGCTTGATGCGGGAGAGGAGCACGTCGACCCGCGCCTGCAGATATACTACGATGCTCGGCTTCGGTATCTCCTCCGCCACGAACGCGTAGATGCGGTCGTACAGCGCCAGTTCGTGCTCGGTGAGGTTCAGATGGGCGAAGACCCGGTCCTTGTCGAACAGGTAGTCGCTCACCACGGTCTCGTGGAACAACTCGGACTGGAGCAGGTCACGCTGCTGTTTGTGACGCGCGAGCAGGAAGAATAGCTGGGTCTGGAACGCGTAGTTCCGCATATCGCCGTAGAACTTGTCGAGGAACGGGTTCTCCTCAACTACTTCCTTGACCAGCTTCGCCTGAAGGCGCGCGGCGAGCCGCTCGGCCAGCGCGGTCTTGCCCACGCCAATCGGCCCCTCGACGCAGATGTACCTCATGGGTCAATGAGGAGAAGTCAGAAGGCTAAAGTCAAAATGCCAAATGCCGGACTGGGACGGACACTTCTGACTTCTGGTATCTGACTTCTGAATCCTGAATTCTCCTGCCATGGTCATGCGACTTTGACGTCCGCGCTGCCAATGTCGGCGAGCATCTCTGCGACAGTCCTGCCCAGCACCGGGTGAACGAGATTCGGGGCCAGTTCGGCGAGCGGGACCAGTACGAACGCCCGCTGGTGCAGTCGCGGGTGCGGTATTTCTAGCCCGGGCCGGCTGATTACCTGTTTACCGTAGAGCAAAATGTCAATGTCGATGCTCCGCGACCCGGCGCGCCGGAGCGGGTCCCGGCCGAGCCCGCGCTCAATCTCCCGCGTCTGCCGGAGCAGCTCGTCGGGCGCAAGCGCGGTCTGGAGCCGGACCACGCCATTCAGAAACGCGGGCGCGC
Source organism: Caldifarciminota bacterium (assembly GCA_903908785.1). Classification (GTDB taxonomy): domain Bacteria; phylum Hydrothermota; class Tepidihabitantia; order Tepidihabitantales; family Tepidihabitantaceae; genus UBA2258. The sequence goes on from CAIVTL010000419.1 coordinate 6,505, forward strand.
CCGGTAGCCCGACCGCCGGGTTCTCATACCAGCGCGACCGTTCAAGCTCACCTAGGCACGCAAGCGCCGCGGTGGCGCGCTCAAGCAAGCCGGACCGATCGCCGAGGTTCGACCCAAGCCCCAGAAAGACTTCACTCATCAACTAAGACTAGAGAACCCCTTTCACCTGTCAAACGTTGCGTCAGGCCTGAATCCCGAAGTCACGAACCACGAAAACACGCAGCCGGACGAAACGGAGCGCGGTGGGGTTACCAGGGCCAAGGGACCGGGGATGGGCCGCAGCGGCCCCTGTAGGACAGTTCGGGTTCAGACCCCGGAACCCCCGAACCCGGGAACCCAATCCTCGCGGCGGCCACGTCGGACATCGGATCAGCACGGCGAGACTACGCCAGGCGTTTGCGCCTCCGCGCGCTTGACCTGCGTTGCCTGGCGGCCGTAGGGCGCCTGCACCACCTCGAACTGGACCTTCTCGCCGGGCTCCAACGGCTTGGCAACGGGGGCCGTGCCCGGGAGAAGACTATCCCCGGTGCGGGCCATGCTGCCGTAGTGGACGTAGACGTCGCCGGCGCCGTCTTCGGGCTCAATGAACCCGTACCCTTTCTTGGGCTCGAACCAGCGGACTGTTCCTGTCATATAGTCTGTTTCCTCAGGTTGCCGGCTCTCTCGCCGGATGAACTAATCTAGGCAAACCGGCGCCGGATGTCAAGCGGCTCAGGAGGCCGGAATGCAGAGGCGGCCCGAAGGCCGCCTCTGCTGCTTTGAACAGGTCCTATTGGACCTGTGTGTCCTATACCCTAACGCTGCACCACGAGCTTTTGCGTAGTGCTGTAGTCGTCGACGGTCAACTTGGCCAGGTAGACGCCTGCGCTCAAGTGCTTCAGGTCGAGGTTTGCCGAACCGCTCCGACCGACCAGCAACGTCTGGGTGAGAACGCTGCGGCCGGAAACGTCGTAGATGCGGAGCGTCGCCGCCCCGGCCTTCGGCAGGCCGTAACGTAGTACCGCACGGCCGGAGGCCAGCGGGTTCGGGCTGATGCTCATACCCTGCGCTATCACCGTCTTGCCGGCAACCACACCGTCGTGCCGCGGGGCCTCGAACAATGTCGAGCCCGGCACGTACATCCAGAGCTCGTTGCTCTTGTTGCCCTTGAACGCGTACAGGTTCGAGCCCACGGACGCGATGCTGGCGCCCGACTTCACCTTCTTCTTGAGAGCGCCCTTCGGCATCGTCTCTTTCTCGGCCCAGGAGTTACCGTCCGTCGTGAACGAACACTGCCAGTACTCCTGCGTGTTGCCGCCCTTGAGCGCGAAGATGACTCCGGCCGGCGTGAACGCGCCGCAACTGCCGTCCTTGGCCTTCTTCGAACCGCCGCTGCCCGCTGTCGGCATGGGCACAAGCGGCCCGCTCCAGGAGTCCTTCTCAGTATTGTAGCTGTAGAACTCCATGTACTTGCCCTTGTGCGCGTACAGCATGTGCCCGCCGTCCGACGTCATCCAGGAACCTTTGTCCCACTTCTGGTTGCCGCCAACCGGCGCCGGGGTCAGGGTCTGCCACGAGTCGCCCGCCACGACGTACTTGTAGAACTCGTTCTTGTAGCCCTTGAGCAGGTACGCGGACCCGACTCCGCCCTTGTAGGCCCAGGTGATAGCCGTGCCGCCCTTTATCTTCTTGTTGGACACCCCGAGCGGGACGTCCTTCTTCTGGGTCCAGGCGTTCGCAGCCGCGTCGTACATCCAGAACCCCGACTTGTTGTTACCCTTGGTCGCGTAGACGTGACCGCTGCCGTCGGCGCAGCCGACCGAGCCCTTGCCCGGCAGCTTGCCTTCGGTTCCCGGCAGCCACGGCGCCAAAGCCTTCCAGGAGTCCTTAACCGGGTTGTACGAGAAGAAGTCCGGTTGCTTGTTGCCGCGGGACGCATAGATGCGGCCCGTGCCGGCGTCGGAGCCGGCATCATATGTCAGCCAGGCGCCGTCCTTGATGGGCTTGGCGCCGACCGGCATCTGGGATTTGAGATACCAGCCCGGGGGCGCGGAGTTCAGGGTGAACGTGCCCGTCAGCTTGTCGTTGCTCGGCTTCGTATCGCCGACCACGTACGACGAACACATCATCGAGAAGCTGCGCACCACGTTGATCGCGGACCAGCTCTTGAACGAAAACGTCGACTCCCCGTTGGGAGCGAAGTTCTTGTATATCGTATCCGCGTAGACCGTGTTGCCGGCGGTTGAATCGATTCGGAACACAATCGACGCGCCCATGAGCGTCGCACTCGACTGGTTCCTCACCTTCACCTTCGGCACTAGCACCGCACTCGTGTCGTAGCCGCTGCCCGGAGCCGGCACCAGGAGGGCGGTCGGCGTCAGGTCAGTGGGTGTCGAGAGTCCGTACCAGAAGCCCCAGTACCCGAGGTACCCGGTTCCGGTCCCGGTTCCCTGCACCGCCTGAGCGGCCGAGCCGTTCAGAGCGTAGCCGGTTCCGGTGCCCGGAGCGCCGCCCGAGTTAATGGACGAGCGCGGGATCAGATACTGGGCCGATGCGAACGCACAGAGTGCCAGCAGCACGGAGGCGGCGATGGTCAATTTGTATTTTGCCATTTCCTTCTCCTTACGGAGTACACCTCCTGCTTACTGATTGTGCGGCGTCTGCTTAACGTTGGGTTGAACCGGAGCCAAGTTGTCGGGTGTCTTGTGCTCGGGTGCCATTATCTTCGCCGGCTCAGGCTGGACCACCGGAACGACGGTCGCAGTCCCCGGAGCGGCCGCGAAGTCTACCTTTTCCAGGCGCTTGTCTTCGAAGCCCTTGCGGCTGGCGACGATCCGCCAATCGAACGTGGCATTGGACTTGCCGTTGTTCAGTTCGAGCACCTCGAAGTAGGTCTTGCCGGTTGTGACATAGACGCCGTTGCAGTCGCCGGTCAGCGTGGTGAACACGCGGAGCGGATGGTTGGCATCAATCACCACGGCCTGCAGCAGGAGCGGGTCAAGCTGAATCCGCACCGAGCCGTTGACCAGGTGCGACGAACCCACGTCCTCAAACAGCACTTGCGGCGCTTCCGGGCAGTACATCGCCCGGTTGCCCTCGCTCGTGGCAATCACGCAGCTCTTGGTACCGTTCGAGATGATACCGTAGGAAGAGTACGCAATCCCGGCATAGTAGCCGGACGAGTTGTAGCCGTACATACCGTAGTAGCTGGCGCCGTAGCCATAGACGCCGGCGGGGTAGCCGTTGTTGTACGCGCCCAGGATACCGTAGGTACCGTAGCTGCTGCTATAACCCATGACGCCGACGTACGGGCCGTAGCCGTACACACCGCAGTAGCTGTTGCCGCTGCCGCTGGAGGTGTAACCGTAAACGCCGCTATACGGAGAGTAGGCGCCCCAGCCCAGCACGCCGTAGCAGGAGTAGCTGGAGGAGTAGCCCATCGTGCCGACGTAGGGGCCGTAACCGTACACGCCGCAGTAGGAAGTACCACTGCCGCTGCCGGTGTAACCGTAGACGCCGCAATACGGGGTGGAAGAGTACTTGCCGAGCGTACCGTAGGCGCCGACGGCAGAGGAGTAGCCGGTCACACCAAAGTAGTAGCCGTAACCGTAGACTGCGGGGTAGGATGCGCTACCGGAGTAGCCGTACACGCCGTAGTAGCTGCCGCTGTAGCCGTAGACACCGGTCGGATAGCCGTAGTTGTAGCTACCCAGTTGGCCGTAGCTGGAGTAGGCGGAGCTGTAGCCGGTCACGCCGTAGTAGTAGCCGTAACCGTAGACCGCGGAGTAGCTGGAGCCACCGGTGTAGCCATAGACGCCGTAGTAGCTGCCGCTATAGCCATAAACAGCGGTGGGATAGCCGTTGTTGTACGCACCCAGAACGCCGTAGGTTGAATAGGCGTAGCAGTAGCCGTACACGCCGTTGTAGTAGCCGTAGCCGTAGATGCCGGCGTAGGAAGTGCTGCCGCTGGCGTTGTTGTAGCCGTAGACTCCGTAGTACGTGTTGTACGCCGCGCCCACACCGATATGGCCGGACGCGTCGTCCTGAACCGAGCTGTTGCCGAGCGAAGAAGAACCGGTCCAACGCGGCAGGTAGCCGGTCGTGCCGCTGCCGGTCACACCGGCGGAAACTGTCGCCGGAGCCCACGCACTGCCGCTCCACGTCAGGACCTGCGCGCTGCTCGCGCCGCCCTGGTCAATCGTGCCCAGCGCCAGCTTGGCACTTCCGTTCAGTCCGGCGTAGCCGCTCGCCGCGCCTTTGCTCGTCAGATGCTCGAAGGCCGCGGCATGTTCACCATCGGTCTTGTCGGCATCGTTCGACTTCATCGCGTACGGCGAACTGACCAACTGCACTCTGGGCGCAATGGTCACGCCGGCCACGCTAATTTCCAGGTAGCAGTCCGGCCCATCCGGAAGGGTGGTAATCGGAGTCGTCGTACCCAGAATAACGTTGAACACGCCCTTGGTCACGGTCACGGTGCCCCAGTTTTCCGGGCCCCAAACCGCGGTGCCGCCGGTCGCGACGTTGAAGATGGAGAAGTCCATCACGCGGTTACCGTTGATCGGTGCACCCGCCGCATCGGTCAGGTAGCCCTGGTAGTTAATCAGGGCCGGCGCTGCGATGGCGTCGGTTTTCGCTGTCACCGTTCCGATTTGGCCGGCGAGGGCGAACCCGGCCACAAGCAGGATACACAGTATCGTACCTGCTTTTCTCATCTCGAGCCTCCTTATATTCAGGCGGCACTCCTGTGGCGTCACCGGTCGGCCGCCATCTTCAACCGGTTGCCATGTTTGCGTCTTTACAGATTTTTACGGGGAAGCTGCGCCCGTTAGTCCGGGTGTAACCGCGATATTGTCCCTACCCCCCGGCCTGCTGTCAAGCTCGGCTTTGACCCTCGACTCTGAGCCTGAGAGTGCGGGAGCGCAGCTCCCGCTTTTCCGGAAAGGCGGCAGCTCGGCGCTGCCGCACTTCCAAGAAGCTTCGCTTTCCCGCGCGGACTACGGCTGCGGCCAGAGCACGACACTCGGCAGCTTGTGCGCCTGGAATGACTCGAGGAGCTGGCCGGCGGTCGGGTGCCCGGGCGCGAGCTTCAGCACCGCCTCGGCGTGCGCCGTCGCACCCGGCCAGTCACCGGTGTTCGCGAGCGCCAGCGCCAGGCGGAGCTGCGCTTCAAAGTACATGCCCGCGGCCGGCGAGCCGAGCAGGGTCTCTCGCCACTTGCGGTTTACGTCAACCCGGCGGAGCCGGTCGCCCAGCACCTGCACCGCCTGGGCCTGTTCGCCCCGGACGGCGTTGACGACCGCGAGACGCAGGGCGGGCTCAAGCGCCAGCGAATCCAGCCGCAGCGCGGTGGTGAAATCGACCAGCGCCTGCGCCGTGTCCGCGCGCGCCAGGTGCAGGTCGCCGACCGCAACGTGGACCATGGGATTGAGCGAATCGGCGGCAATCAGTTTCTGGTAGGTTATGAGCGCCATGGCCGTGTCGTGGCGCGCCAGGTGGATACCCGCCGTCATGAAGTAGGCCTGTGCAAACTGGGGCGCACCGGCGGTGAGCCGGGCGTAGCTCACCAGCGCGCCATCCGTATCGCCCAGTGCCATCTGCACGTCGCCGAGCAAGGCAGACGGCTGTATGGTCGTAGAGTCAAGCCCCTGCCATTTCCGGGCGTAGTACAGGGACGAGTCGAGGTAGAACTTGAACTGCCACACCCCCGGCTTGTACCGCTTCGTCGCCTCGGAGTAGAACGCGAAGGCCAACTTGGAAACCGGTGGAACCGCCTGCGCGTTGACTCCCAGCGCCGCGTGGAAGTCGGCCGCCGCGCTGTCGTACTTGCCTTCGTCCGTGTAAATGTCCCCGCGCAGCGTGTAAATCTCCGCCAGGGCATTGGCCCCCAGCGGGCCCCGGCTCATGTCGCTGTTGCGAGTGAACATCTCGAGCGCTGTCCCGTAGGCCTTCTTTGCCTTCGGCAGATTCCCCGCCTGCCGGTGGTAGGTCTCGCCGAGGTTGCGGTAGCCGAGCGCGGTCACGAATGTGTTCCGGCCGCCGTACGGCACGGTGCAGAAGACCCATGACACGAGCAGGGCGAGAACCAGCAGTCCCAGCTCCCCGAACGGGACCTTCTTCTGCTGCACCCGACCGATGATGCGGTCAATCCCTGCCCCGGCGAACACCGCCAGCGGAAGGACCAGCGGCAGCCGATAGCGTGACCCGACGTAGAAAACCAGCAGCGTCAATACCGTGCCGGA
>CAIVTL010000420.1 GCA_903908785.1 Caldifarciminota bacterium
GCACGTGCTCGCCGCGTTCCTGCCAACCATCTTGCACGACTCTCGCCAGTCGGCCGGTGGCGTCGTAAAGCACGAGGCGCACACGGCCCGGCGCGGGCAGCGCATACCGGAACTGGGTCCGGCTCGCAAACGGGTTGGGCGAAACCATAAGGCTCAACCGGGTCGCCGGAATCGTGACGGCCTGGGGTCCGTCACCGTACCCACCGAAGCCCAGCGGGAAGTTGGCGTTGTAGCGCCAGAACTCAAACGTCTTGTTACCGCGCAGGGCGTAAATCTTGCCCGCGCCGTAGCAAATGTCGGCACCGGCATACGGGGGCTTGGTTCCGGGCGGCGTCGGGAAGCTGTCCGCGCCCTGCTGGACCCAGGTGTCGCGCGCCACGTCGAAGAACCAGAACTCGCCGGACTTTCCACCCTTAAGGGCGTAGAACCGGGTGAACTCCGTATCGAACGCCCCGGACGCGCCCTTCTTCATCTTTCGCCTCTTGGAGGACACGGCGTCGCGTATGGGCTTCTTTGCGTACCACGAATCGCGCGCGATGGAGTAGCCGTAGAACTCGTACGTGCCGCCCTTGAGCAGGTATATCGTGCCCACGCCGTCGTAGGCCATCGCGCTACCATCCTTGACCTTCTTCTTGCCGGTCAATCCCAGCGGAACCGGGCTCTTCGGCAGCCACGCGCCGGTGGCGATATCGTAGCAGTTGAACTCATCGGTGCTGTTGCCTTTGCAGCCGTAGACCGCGTTCCGCAGCGTCACAAAGGCAAGGTTCGCGCCGGACTTCAGCTTTCTGCCACCGCCCGTCGGGTAGTCCTGTTTCTGGGTCCAGGCTCGACCCGTGACCGAGTACTTCCAGAACTCAAGCGTGTTGTTGCCCTTGATGGCATAGACGTTGCCCGACGTGTCACCTTCGAGCTGAGCGCCCGCCTTTACCTTCTTGCGGGCGGGGCCCGCGGGGATTGACTCGCGCTCCAGCCAGGAGTCGAGCCGGGTATTGTATTGGTAGAACTCGAACCGGTTGTTGCCCTTGAACGCGTAGACGTTCGAGTCCGCGGCAAACCCGAGCGCGCCGCCGTCCTTCACGCCCTTGCTCCCCGCGCCCTGGGGCACGTCCGGCATCCGCTCCCAGACCCGCACGCCGGTCACCTGGCTGTGCGTCGTGTCGTTCGAGAGTTGCTTGTCGCTCTCAAGCATAGTGTAACACGCGACCTCGTTGGTGCCCATCGCATCATCAGAAACCTGCCAGGGCGGGTCAAAGGTGACGAGGGCTGAATCGTGAGGCGCGATGGTGTCAGACATGGCGGAACCCAGGTAGACGGAGCCGACCTCGAAGCGGACCGGGAACGCCTTGGAGGTGAGTGAACTGTGGTTCCGCACCCACGCCTTGGGGGTCACGGTCGCCCCGATTCTGAAGCTGTCGTTCGGCAGCACTACCCGGAACGCGCTCACGTCCTCTTCGGTGTACTTCACTGTGAGGTACCTTTCGCTCGGGAAGTCATACGTGGTCCCGGTCAGGTACAGGTCGCCGCTCGCATCCCTCGCCATAGCGTTGGGGACGTCGTCCTCGCTCTCGGGATTGCGGTAGGTTGCGGTCCAGAGTTGCTGGCCCTGCGCATTGTACTTGAACGTCACGAGGTCGATGTCGAGTGCGTACACGTAGGACCCGCCGGTGACATAGACGTTGCCCTGGCCGTCAACTACCATCGCGGTCAGAGAATCCGAGTCCTCGACTCCGCCGTCGTACGTCCGAAACCATGGGTTGTGGGTCACGCCACCCTGCTGGTTGATGCGATAGACGAAGAAGTCCGGGTAGTCATTGGCGTCCAATGTCCAGCCGCCGCAGTAAACATTGAAGGACGCGTCAACGCCAATATGGGTTGCGCCGTCAGTTCCGCTATTGCCCGGGTCGAACCGGTTGACCCAGACGACTCCGCCGGCCGGCGTGTACTTCACTGTGGTCGCGTCGTACCAGGTCCCTTGCTCACCGGCCTGACCCGTAACGTAGATGTACTGCGAGTCGTCCAGCGCTATCCCATACGCGCAGTCGGTCTTGGGTGCAAACGCAGTACCGTCGTACAGCCGCGTCCAGACCGTATCGCCATCCAGAGTATCGTACCTCACGGTCAGGTAGTCATACTGGGGCGTGGCGCCGGACCATGAATAGCCGGTCACGTACAGGCGACCCGAATCGTCCAGCGCCATCGCGGTCGGGACGTCGTTCCCGTTGCCCACGCCGTTCAGCCGTGCGGTCCAACGCACGTTGCCCGCAGCGTCGTAGTGCATCGTGAGGAAGTCCCGGTTTGAGTTGGTGGTATCGGTACAGCTCCAGCCGGTCACGAAGACCCCGCCGTGCCGGTCCGGAACCGCCGCTACCGCCGCATCGGCCCCGGGATGGACGTAGGTCGTACGAAAAACGGTGTCGTTGACCCGGGAAGACTTGATGACCATAAAATCGGTGTCAGGAGGCGTCTGGCAGTCGGTGCCCACCACGAACACGTTGCCCGAGTCATCGACCGCGACAGCCCGGCCTTCCTGGTCCGAATACCGGCCGCCCCACCAGCGGTAGTTCCACAGTGGCACACCGTTACGCTGGGAGTACTTCCAGGTAACTACGTCGCGACTCCCATCGTCACCCTTGCTGTAACCGGTGACAATGACCGCGCTATCCGGCGTGACGGCGACCGCCAGCGCCACGCATCCGTACAGCGGACCGAAACCTGCGTACTTTTGTGTCCAGACTGTGTCCTGCGCAACGGCCGCGCCGGCGACAAGCGCCAGCGCCAACCCGATCGTGGCGAATCCCCGCGATAACGTATATCTCGACCTCATGACGAACCTCCTTTAGGAAGTACAAGCCCAAAACGGACAATTCAGCGCCTCAGGTGGTAACCCGCGCACCCAGGCCTGGGTGTCGGTGACTGACGGAGCCGGCAGTTATCCTGACCGGCCGCTTAGCCCACTAAGCATACTCGGCCGCATGGTTGCGCCAGCGACCACAACTGATTATAGAGTGCAAGCAGCCATAGTCAAGCCAACATACGTTAGACTCGTGATTTGGGATAACACTGCGGGTCCAATTCTGCCCGGCTTTACAGACCGGCCGCGCGGGCATAAACTCCTGTCAATGAAAGCGCGCCCTCGCACCGCCGGCCGCGTCCCGCACTGGCTCCTGTTCGGGCTGGTGCTGGCGCTGGCCCTTGGCCTGCGCGTGGCCAACCTCGCCGACATCTCGAACTCGCCCTTCTTCACCCGGCCGGTGATTGACGGCCAGGCCTACGACACCTGGGCTATGGCGATTGTGCAAGGCAAAGCCCCGGCAGCGCCGTTCTACCAGGACCCGCTTTATCCCTATTCCCTCGCTCTCATCTATTCCATCTTCGGCCACAGCTACTGGGCTGTCTACCTGTTCCAACTCGGGCTCGCGCTCGTGTTGCTGCTGCTGGTGTACGACACCGCCCGGCTCCTGTTCGACTGGCGGGCCGGAATCGCCGCCGCAGCCATGGCCGCATTGTACAGGCCTTTCATATTCTACGAGAGCCAGATTGAGAAAACTGCTCTCGCCGTCTTCCTCACCGCCCTCTTCCTATGGCTGCTGGTGCGCTCGCTTGTTCCCCGTTCTTCCCCGAACCCCGGCCCCCGACCCCTGACCCCTTTCCTGTGGCCTTTGGCCACGGGTCTCGCCCTGGGCCTCGCCGCGCTTACCCGCGCCAACACGCTCCTGTTCGCCCCGTTCCTGCCGCTCGTCCTTCTCCTCAATCGTCAATCGCCAATCGTCAATCGCCAATCGCGACTCGTCGCCGCCCTGTTTAGTGTCCTCGGTGTCTTGGTCGTTATCGCCCCGGTCTCTATCCGCAACTCGATTCTCGCCCGCGAGTTCACGCTCACGACCGCGCAGGCCGGTCAGAACCTCTACATCGGCAACAGCCAGTACAACACTACCGGCCAGTACCAGGCACCGCCTTGGGTCAGACCTAACCCCGAGTTCGAACAACCCGACTTCGCCGAATACGCGAGCAAGACCGCCGGCCGGACGCTCTCTCCCGCCGGAGTCTCCCGTTTCTACACGCGCGCCGCGCTGGGATGGGCGACGAACCACGCGCGCGACTTCACGAAACTCCTCTGGCGCAAGACCGTGCTCTACTTCAACAACTTCGAGGTGCCGGATAACCAGGACATCTACTTCTTTGCCCGCTACTCGTGGGTCCTGCGGCTGCCCCTGCTCTCGTTCGGACTCGTGTTCGGTCTCGGCCTGGCCGCGATGGTCCTCCTGGCGCGGGGACTCGCCCGGCTGTCGATGACCGTCTTCTTCTTCGGGTATGCGGCTTCGGTCATCGTCTTCTTCGTCTTCTCGCGCTATCGCATCCCTGCCCTGCCCGCGCTGCTTCCCTTCGCCGGCGCAATGCTCCCGTGGCTTGCCGATTCCGTCCGCACCCGTCCCTCGCCCCGCGCCCCTCGTCCCGCCTTTCCCGCCCGGCTCGCCGGTGGCCTTGCGCTCATCCTTGCCGCCTTTGCCCTGACCCTGTACCCGGTCCACCACGGCTCGGGCAAAACCGAGGCCGCCCAATCCCTCACGAACCTCGCCGCCATGTACTACCACGAGGGCGACACCGCAAAGGCCGTTGCGACCTACGAGGAAGCGCTTCGCACCCAACCCGGCCACGGCGAAACCTCAAGGAATCTCGGCATCATCATGCTCGGTCACGGCAGTGTCGACCGCGCCTTCGGTCTTCTCACCGATGCCGCCCGGGCCGACCCGTCCAACCCAACCACCCACGTCTACCTGGGAAGAATCTACCAGCGCCAGGGACGGCTCGAAGCTGCCTATACCGAGTTCCGCCAGGCGGTCGGGTTCGCGCCGGGCCGAGTCGAGTTTCGTTTCGAGCTGGCTACGGCCCTCCAGGAACTCGACAACTACTCGCAGGCCCTTGCCCAGTATGACACGATGATACAGCTTGCTCCGGACAACCCGGTAGTCAGGCACAACTTCGCAGTCTGCCTGTACAACATGGGCCGGATTGACGATGCCCGCGTTCAGCTCGAAGCCGCCCGGCGCCTCGGCGGACCGGTCAACCCGCGTTTCGACTCCCTGCTCAGAACGAACCTGCGTTCTCCGGCTCGCCGCTTTTAGCCTGGACGAGGGGCAGCGCCATACACCGGACCGCGGTCGCGGTTTGACATGCCCGATGTGAATACTTACAATTCCGCAATGAAGTCCTCACCCAAGCCGCCCCCGACGCGCCAACCGGAACGTGACCATGCCACCGGCACTGAGTCTTGCATGGCCATACCGCAGAACCCCGGCACGTCGTCCTCGCCCGCCGATTCACCGTCCGTGACCTCGAATCGGAAGTCACCGGAGCTTGGTCCGTTCCTCGTTGCAGGGTGCGGTTCGATCGGACGACGGCACGTCCGCAATCTGGTGGCGAGCGGCCAGACGGATATCGCGGTCTGTGACCCGAATCCGGAGAGGACGACGTCCCTCGTCGCCGAGGTCGGACTACCTCTACGCCGGTACGCCGACTGCGATGAGGCACTGTCCAGGGTCAAGCCGGCTGTCGTCTTCGTCTGCACGCCCCCATCGCTCCATGTGAAACAGGCGCTGGCAGCCGTTCGCGCCGGCGCTCACGCGTTCATCGAGAAACCGTTGTCGAACACGCTTGACGGCGTCGAAGAACTCAGGCGCGAGGCGAGCACCCGCCAAAGAACCTGCCAGGTCGGCTACAATCTCCGATTCCACGCAGGTGTCAGTAAAGTCAAGGAGCTGCTTGACGCCGGTGCCATCGGACCGGTCTCGTACGCCCAGGTGGTGATGGGCCAGTACCTGCCGGACTGGCGACCGTCGCAGGACTACCGCCAGAGCTACACCGCGCGTCGGGACTTGGGCGGCGGAATCATCCTCGATGCGTCGCACGAACTCGACTACGCACTCTGGCTGCTGGGACGGCCGGCAGCGACATTCTGCTCCGCGGACCGCGTCAGCAACCTCGAGGTTGACGTCGAGGATTCGGCGACGATTCTGCTCCGATACCCGTCCGGTGCCAGGGCCGACATCCACCTGGACTTCGTTCGTCGTGACTACGCCCGGGGCTGCTCATTGTGCGGCGAGACCGGGACGATAGTCTGGGACTACCCGACCCAACAGGTGCGGCTGTATCGTGCGGGCAACCGCGCCTGGGAAACGTTCCGCTGCGAGTGCGACCCGAATGACATGTATCGGGCCGAGTTGGAGCATTTCCTGGATTGCGTTCGAACCCGGACAAGCCCGCTGGTTGACCTGCAGCAGGGACTGGCGGTACTCAGGTTGATCGAAGCGGCCCGGCGCTCCGCGGACGCCGGCGCGTGGGAGGTGGTAGCTTGGTGAACATGAAACGTAAGGTGGCCCTCGTGACCGCGGGTTCGCGCGGTCTGGGGGCCGAGATTGTGCGAGAACTGGCAAGACACGGCGCTGACGTGGCATTCACGTACCTGAGCGACAGCGGCGCTGCCGAAGCCCTGGCGGTCGAGACCACCCGGGCGGGACACAGAGGGTTTGCCATCCAGGCCGACGCCGCCGACTTCGGGAGAGCAGCCGACGTAGTCACTGCGGTCCGAGAGGAACTCGGAGGCCTGCACGTACTCGTCTGCAACGCCGGCATCGCCCGGTCCGCGCCGATTCACCGCATGACCGAAGCGGAATGGGATTCGGTCGTGGCCGTGTCGCTTAAGGGGGCGTTCAACTATATCCGGGCCGCGGCACCCGGGTTCATCGAGCAGGAGTACGGCAAGATTGTGTGCATCGGCTCCATTAACGGCCTGAGAGGCCGGACTGGTTCGGCAAGCTACAACGCCGCAAAGGCCGGGCTCGAAGGCCTGGTCAAGACTGCGGCAACGGAACTGGGCAGGTTCAACGTGAACGCCAACGTCGTTGCGCCCGGGTTCGTAGACACGCCTTCGCAGGCAAAGACCTCGGAGCTCATCCGGAACCTGGTGCTGAACGAATGTGCCATCAAGCGACTCGGAACACCCGGAGATATCGCGCCGCTTGTGGCATTCCTGGCCAGTGA
>CAIVTL010000421.1 GCA_903908785.1 Caldifarciminota bacterium
CTGGACGAGATCGGCGACATGAGCCTGCACGTGCAGGCGAAGCTCCTGCGCTTCCTGCAGGAAGGTGAGTTTGAGCGGGTCGGCGGCACGAGGACGCTCAAGGCCGAGGTGCGCGCGATTGCCGCTACGAACAAAGACCTCACTGAGGAGATGAAGCAGCGGCGGTTCCGTGAAGACCTGTACTACCGTCTGAACGTTGTGACCATCGAGGTGCCGCCTTTGCGGGAGCGGAAGGAAGACCTGCCGACCCTGGCTGAGCACTTCCTTGAGAAGTACTGCGAAGAGCATGGCGTTCCCAAGAAGGCGCTGGCGCCGGATGTCCTGAATCTGCTCGCGAGCCGGCCCTGGCCCGGGAACGTGCGGGAGTTCGCCAACGTGATTCAGCGCTGCGTCGTGCTGCTGCCGCAGCCGGTGCTGACCGCGAAGGACATCGCGCCGCTGCTTGTGACCGAGTCGGGCTCGAAGCTATGCGTTGAGGGAACCTGGGCGCTCAAGGCGGCGCGGAACGAGTTCGAGCGCAGGCACGTCCTGGCAGTGCTGGCCGAGTGCCGCTGGAACATGACCGAGACTGCGCGCATGCTCGAGATAGACCGGACCGGGTTGTACAAGATACTGGACCGGTTGGACATCAAGCCGGCCGAGGGCCGGGCGCCGGGCGGAGACGCGCGGCCCGGTTCTGCTGCCGGACACTGAGCCGGCCGCGAATTCGTTTGGCTGGCCTTGCGCGGCCGGTCATGCGGAATCACCCTGCAAGACGAGCACACAGCACGATACCGGGCATGAGACGTAGAATCAATTCCACACCTATGTAGACAGAAGTCAACATCGGGCCGAAGCGCGCTCGGCGGGGCGACCGGTCTGTGTACTTAACCAGTTGAAATATAGTCATTTATGAAATAGCGTTCCACAGCCGCCTGTGGCACACGTGGTGCATCTTGAAAGGTCATGAGTAACAAACAGACCTCAACCCCGAACCAGAGCTCGCGAGTGCTTGAGCACCAAAGAGCAAGGATGACTGGTTCGGTGGCGGGGTCTATGGACCACGGGAGGATACAGTGACACTACTCGCATTGGCTGGGGTCGCTCTGATAGTGACGGTGGTTTTGGTCATAGCATCGAAGACGTTCCGGTACATTCTGCTCGCGGCAACCGTCGCGCTGGTTGTCTGTCTGGTGGCATTTCCGCGTGCCCGGCTCTGCGTTGGCCAGGCCGCCACTTCGATTGCCGGCAAGTTCGTCCCGGCGTTGAGTCCGGTAGCGGTAGCGGTGCCGGTTTCGGAGCAGCCCGCTCTGGCAAGTGAACCGGGTGAGGACCAGGGCGACGAGGATGGGGAAGTCGCTGATGCCGACAGCGGTTCGAATGAGGACTCGGAGGACGGGAGTAGCCTGATTGTCCAGGCCTATGGTGCCGGGGCCGGCGCCGAGCTCGTCACCCTGCTGGCCTCTCAGGGCCGCGACCCGGTTCAGAAGCTCATGGGTATGGTCAAACTCGCGCTCAACGCCCAGATTCCCACGGCAGCAGCGGCCGGCGAGGACACCCCCAAGCCTGAGCAGGGCATGAAATAGACGACGTTGACCTCCCGGGTTGAGGCCGGCGGCCGGGCAACACCCAGCCGCCGGCCGCTTGCTGCTTCGGCCCGGGCCTGTGCTTCGGTCTGCGGCCGGCTGGTGGTCGGGAGATTCCGGTGACATCATAATCTACAACAATCTTGAATCCAGAATAGGCTGGCTGGCAACTTGCGCCCGCAGGGAGCGACTAACTGTCTACGGCCCTACGGTTTACGGCTAACGGTTGCCGGCTTGCGCCGATTTTAGGCTTGGGATTTGGAGTTTGGGATTTGGGGTTTCCCGCGCTGAGCGGGTTGATGGCAGAGCAGCCGCCCGCGCGGCTGGAAGTCCCGGCCCTCGATTTCCGGGCCTTCGCGTTCCGGCTTCTCGGGCATGAGCCACGTGGGCGGAGCCTTGCCGGTCATCTGCTGCCAGAGCGTACCGATACGCGCGCGGTTCAGGTATGCCGCGACAAACAGTGCCGCCAGCACGACGACGAAGATGATGGTGTTGATGGCAGCGGACGCCTTCGACTCCGGCCGGGCTGTTTTCAGCCACTGCCGCTCGGCTTCGCTGTAGAATTCTTCCTGGTTCTTGAACCGTTTCTTCCTCATCGTGGTTTGCTCCGGCTGTGATTTTCGACGGGGATACTTCCCGCGTTTCGGTCATCCGCCAGGGTTGAATGCGGCTCGGCCATGGTTGGATTCTAAGACTCGCAGGCGTGTTTGTCAATCGGCTGGCAGCGTCAGGCAATCTGCAATCTACAATCTGCAATCTGAAATGAGATGCAGTGCCGGACTCGGCCAATCTAGAATCCGCAATCTAGAATCTAAAATGCCCTTGGACGGGCGTGTCAACCGGACGCGCGAAAACGGTTACCGTCCTCGACAGTCGTCAGGGGAGAGGAGCGCTGCGCGATCCAGGCAGGAATTCGCATCGGGTACGGCCGTGACATCCATTCGTTGGTGGGTTCCGGTTCTGTTGCGCATGCGCGACTAGGAAGATGCAGATCGTAAGCGCTGCCACCAGCGCGATTCCACTGAGGCCAAGCACCGAACTGACTCGCATGGGTCGCTGTAGTTGCCGCGCGAGCGGCGTTCCTAGCCTGAGCAAGTCTGAGAGTTCGACCAGGCGCTCATTCATTTTGGCCAGGAACCCCATCCATGTTCCTGCGACACCGAAAGCGATACCATCAACCATCAGCAGGCCGAAAAGCGTGACGAAACGCATGAATGTGCCAGTAGCCTGGTCGAGCATGAACCGCAGTCCAAACCCTTGCAGCGTAAGCCAGACTACTGCGGCGGTCCACAGGAGTGTTTCGAGTGTCCGGAGTGAATCGCAGACTTCCTTGAGTTCGAGCTCGTATGGCGGGTTGCCATTGGTCGTCACGTTCGCGCTAGCTTCAGTTGTCATGGTTGGATTCTAGGATTCGCGGGCGGGCGTGTCAAATGCGCGGTCGCGCGGCCGAGGTCAGTAATTCTTTATTGCGTCACCGGAATTACGATTCTTTATTGCGTCACCGGAATTACGCAGACCTGCACCGCGCCGCCCGCCACTTTCGGAGACGCTGAGGCGTTGGCTCACGGCACGCTCAAACTCCTGGAGCTGGGCAGCCGGCCCGCGCTGGCGCTCAGAGATGTGCTCGAAGACCAATACGGAGTGAAGGTTCTGGTCGAGTACACCGAGGGAGGGTCTGCCGCCTGCACGCGGGGCGCGTTCGGTACGGGCATATTCATCAACGCCGTCGACGCCCCCTGGCGACGGAACTTCGACATCGCCCACGAACTCTATCACCTGCTCACATGGGAAGCGATGATAGCGGTCCCGGAACCGGGGGCGGACTCCTTCGACGAGAAGCTCGCCAACTGCTTTGCCTCCGTCCTGCTCCTTCCTTCCGACAGCATCAGGGCCGAGTTCAAACGCAGGGTCCATGCCGACGGGCTGGCCTTCGCCGATGTCGTCACCATGGCCCGTGAATTCGGCGTTTCTACCGAGGCCCTGCTCTGGCGGCTCGTAAACCTGAACCTGGTCGGCAAGAACTCAGTCGAGCAGGCCCTCACGAACGAGAGCCTCAGACAGACCGACCGGGCCGAGCGCCGGAAAGACCGCGACCAATGGCAGGTCCGCCACTCGCTGCGCTTCGTATCGCTGGCCTTCGAGTGCCTGCAGAACGGTATGCTCTCGCGCGGCAGGCTTGCCGAAATGATGGGAATAAGGCGCGGAGAGGTAGGCCCGTTCCTGGCCGAGTACGGCTTCGACGAAACAGGGGACTACTCTGGTCAGATTAGCGCTGCTTGATGCCGACGTAGTCATCCGGCTCTTCGAACTCGGAATCTGGGACAAACTCGTCGTTCGCCTTGACTCGGCACGTCTCGTCGGTATCCTTGGCTCGTGACCGCGCCCAAAGACTCTGGCTACCTGATACCGACCGAGCGCTTGGACAGCGCCATTCTGGAGATACGCGGCGAACGAGTCATGCTCGACTACGACCTTGCGGCGATCTACGGCGTGACAACCAAGGCTCTCAACCAAGCCGTCAAACGTAATCGCGACCGGTTTCCGGCAGACTTTGTGTTCGAACTGACGCTCGACGAGAAGGATGAACTGGTCACAAATTGTGACCGGTTAGCTACACTCAAGCACTCGTCAAGCATTCCGTACGCCTTCACCGAACACGGAGCCGTGATGCTCGCGAGCGTCCTGAAATCCAAGCGAGCCATGGGAGTCAGCGTCTTCGTGGTCAGGGCCTTCATCCGAATGAGGCGGATGCTTGCCGACCAGCGCCTGTTTGCCATCAAGCTTGCCGAACTGGAAAGCAAACTGGCCACCCACGACAAGAACTTCCAGCTTGTCTTCGCGGCGATCAAGCAGCTCATGCAACCACCGGAACCGAAGAAGAAGCGCATCGGCTTCGCCACCAACCCGGACGACAACATCATCGCCCGCGACCGACCGGCCCGACGGAACCGCAGACCGTAACCCGCTAACCGCCTGCCGCTGTCCGCTGACCGCCAATCTACAATCTTGAATCTAGAATGGGCGGGTTCATTTTAATGAACCGCGTGATTTAACCGGCTGAGAGGAGATGGGGGTCGAGTTTCCCTGTTTGGGATTTGGAGTTTGGGGTTTCCCGCGCCGCGCGGGCCGCTCGCTCGGGGCAATCGACACTCGTCAATCGTAACTCGCCACTCGCCACTCGCCACCCGCTCTTGGGATTTGGGGTTTGGTGCTTGTGATTTCCCGCGCCTCGCGGGCTATCTACAATCTGCAATCTACAATCTGGAATCGGCCGGCTGCTGGC